>JAKONR010000495.1 GCA_022701825.1 Hymenobacteraceae bacterium
CTGCGCAGCGCCGACCTGCCCGGCCAGCTGCTGGCCCGCCTGCCCGCCTTGCTGCGCCAGGGCGTGGCCGAGGCCCGGCCGGCCGGCGCGGCTACCCCCGCCCCGCCGGCCGGGGCCGAGGAGGAGCCGGCCAGCACCGGGGCACTGGCTGGTGCACCGCCTGTGGCCAGCCGTGCCGCCGCGCTACCTACCCCGGGCGACTACGACGGGCAGCTGCTACCCGCTGCGCTAGCCCCGGAAGCGGCCTGGCTGCATTTTTTGCAGCACGGCACGCTGCCGGCGTATTGGCCGGGCCCGGCCACGCCCGGCGAGTGGGAGGCCGCGCTGCGGCTGGCATTGCAGTCGCCGCAGGCCGCGCTGGTGCGCGGCCTGCGGCTGGCGCTGGCCGAGCCGGCTAGTCGGCTGCGGCTGGTCAGGCAGTTTTCGGCGGCCTTGTGCGCGGCGGTGCTGGCGGCGCTGGCCCCGGCGGGCACAAGGCCGCCAGCTACCCTGCGCCGGCAACTGGCGCACTTGCTGCGGCCCACCGCCAGCGGCTACCCCGAGGCTGGCCCGGAAGCCCTGGTGCTGGCCCAGCTGGCCCAGGCGGTGCAGCCAGGGCTGGTGCCCCCCGGGCCCGGGCCAGCCGCCAGCGCCGAAGAGCCAGCGGAGGAACTAACTCGCCCGGTTGGCAAGCTGCTGCCCGAGAAAACGATTGACTATGTCACCAACGCGGGCGTGGTTTTGCTGCACCCCTTTCTGCCTACGTGCTTTGAGGCCTGCGGCTGGCTGGCCGGGGGGCAGTTTACCGGCCCCGAGGCCCAGGCGCAGGCGGTGCTGCTGCTGCACTACCTGGCCACGGGGCGCGGGCAGGCCCCGGAGTACGACCTACGCCTGCCCCGCCTGCTGTGCGGCGTGCCGGCCGATGCGCCCGCGCCGCGCCGCCTGGCGCTGCCGCGGGCCGCCCGCGCCGAGGGCCGGGCCCTGCTGCGCGATGCGATAGGCCACTGGTCGGCCTTGCGCAGCACGTCGCCGCAGGGCTTGCGCACGGCTTTTCTACAGCGGGAGGGCAAGCTCGAAACCAGCCCTACCGGTGGGCTGGTGCTTACCGTGGCCCAGCAGGCGCAGGACGTGCTGCTCAGCCGCCTACCCTACGGCTGGGGCGTAAGCCTGGTGCAACTGCCCTGGCTATCAACCCGAATAACTGTAAATTGGGCCTGATTGACGGCACTGATAGCATCCGCTAAACTGGTAGCTTGGTATCAGGCCTTGCCAGGCAGTTTCAGGCAGCAGCTTGGGCAGCTTGTCCAGCCCGAAGGTGCGGGCCAGCAAGTCCAGGGCCACGGGCAGCAGGCGCGCCAGCACGGCCTCCAGGGCCTGGGCGGCCGGGGCCACGGCCCCCTGCGCCAGGCTCCCGGCCAGGGCAAACAGCGTGCGCCCGACCTGGGCCCGGGAGCTGGCCACTAGGTCGTTGGGGGCGCTTACGCGAGACGGTCAGGCAGCGCTTGGTCCAGGTCGAAGCCCAGGCGGCGCAGGTCCTCATCGATGGCGCTGGCAAAGTCGAAATCGACGTATTCCAACCCGTCGGTGCGGTAGAAGTACTGCCACTTGTAGACCCCGGCGCCGGCAAAGGCCCGGGCCAGGTAGTCCGTCAGGCCCAGGCGCAGCGGGTAGATGTCGTCCAGGTCGCCGGTCAGCCAGCGCAATTCCACCGGGGCTGCCGGGTCGGTGGGAAAGGGCAGTTGCAGGCAGGGGTACGCTTCGGCGTTTTGGGCGCGGCTGAACGGGCGCAGCCGGGGCAGGCCCGGCACGCGGGCGGGGTGCCCCACGGCCCAGAGGTCGCCGTCGTGGATGGCGTCGTCCCAGCGCACGCGGGAAAGAAAGTTGCTACCGCCGAAGACCTGCTCCAAAGGCCAGAACTCCAGCGCACCGCCGCGCGGTTCCTCGGTGTAGTCCTGCGTCAGCCATTGCCAACGCAGGTGGCAGCCGTTGAGGCGGCCGTAGAAGGCCAGCAACTCGGCCGGCACGGGCTGGCCCGTGGCCCAGCGCACCTGTTCGAAGGCGGCCAGCGTGGCCGTGTGCCCGGGCGAGTAGCGGGCGTCGACGTAGAGGCCGGGCACGGCCTGCAAGCGGGCCGTGAGCTCGCGCAGCCAGCGGCGGTAGTCGGGGCCCGGTGGCAAGGTCAGGGCTTGGGTGTAGGTTAGGGTGTGGGGCGGCAGCAGGGGTAGGGCGTCGGGGAAGAAGGTGCGCACCTGCTCAACGAGCGTGCCCAGGGCCAGCGCGTAAGCGGGTTGCTGCTCGGCGGGGATGAAGAGCAACTGCCACAGTTCCATAAAGCCCAGGGCCAGCCCGGTTTCGAGGTAGGCCAGCGGCGTAAAGGGCAGCGGGTGCAGGCGCTCGCCGCCCAAGTAGTAGGCCAGTTCGACGCCCGCTTCGCCCGCCGGACGAGGTCGCCATACAGTGGTGATGTTGCGGCCAATGCTGTCGAAAATACAGTAAGTGCTAAGCTCGACCTGCCACGGGGCAGGCAGTTGGTCGTCCCAGAAGAATTGCAGCCGCTTTTGCCCGTCGGCCCAACTATAGCGTTGCTGCAGGAATAGACTCGTCAGTTCATTAAGACTGACGCTGCCGACAATATCGGGCCGCTGTCCGGCAGGGTCCTGATATCGCCAGAAAATGCCGACCCTCTCCATTTGCTTATACACGGACAGTAGCGCGTCCGGCACGCGCCGCACAATGGCCTGCTGGCTGCGCGGGTAGGCCGAGGGCCTAGGCGGTCGCGTGACGGGATTCGGCGCAAAATCGCCCGTGATGTTGAAGCCCGGTAGCGGTCGCATCCGGGCTTCCGCCTCTTCAAAGGCCGCTAGCAAGGAGGTCATGGCAGAAATTTAGGAATGGGTCGCGTGCCGGGAGTAAGAATTACTGCCGACGCCTGCCCAAAACTAGTCACAATTTCTACCGCGAATAGTTTTTCGTTACCAATGACATCGCGGGCTGCTTTTAGCTCCGGACTGGTCGTTTTTTTCAGACGTGCCGCTAGGCGCGCTTCCAAATCGCCGCCGCTGGTCACTACTATGAAGTCGCCTTTCCGGGCCTCGTCCAGCAGCAGGTTGCGCAATGGCGTACCGTAGTCGGGGTGGGTCAGGTGCGGGTTGAGGGAATTAAGCAATTCTTTGTCGGTTGTGGCGCTCAGGCTCACGGGGCCGGTCGGCCCGAGGTAAGGCCCGGGCTTGTCGATGTGCAGGCGGTGTTCAGCAAACGGCTCGGTAAATTTGACCCAGCCCGTTTCCGTTGCCAGCGGGGGCCGGTAGAGGCCGTAGCGGAAGGTGATGCCGTCGACGAAGCCCGGCAGGTTCCACCACTGCGGCTGGGGCGTGTGGTAGCTGGTCACGTCTACCTCTACCCAGCCCAGGATGCTGGTTGGCGCGCCGGTGGGGCCGCCCGTGGGCGTGGCGCTACGCGCCAGCGCGCCTGCGGCTGGGCGGGGCACCCCGGACTGCTCGGGCAGCAGGCGCTTGGCCGACTCCTCGAAGCTGGTCAGCACGTCCGGGCCGGTGTTGAAGCCCGTGGGGGCCGGCACCCAGTTGTGGGGGGTGCCCTTGCCGCCCAGCTTTTCCGATATCAGGTGCATGCGCACCCAGTTCTGGCCCTGCACGAACGCCATTTCCCGCGTGTTGCCGCTGGGCTCGCTGCCCTTCACCTGCAAGGGCAGGCTCAGGAATGCGGCGTGGGCAAACTGCTTGCCCCCGGGCTTGTACTCCCGGTCGCCGAAGGTCCAGTTGGTGTTTTTGCGGTGCGCCGGGAGCTGCGCCGGCACGGCTGGCAGGGCGTTGCCCGGCAGCACCAGCACCGGCAGCCAGTGCGTCAGGTTCGTGATGGCCACCGTGATGGTTTTTTCCTCGGCTACGTCCGTGTTATTGCCCGGCACCGGGTCCTTGCGGGTGATGCGGCGGATGAAGGCCACTTCTTTGCGAGCGCCGGCCAACGCCGTGCCGGTAGCCGGCGGCATCAAAACTCCCTGCAATTTGAATTGATTTTCAAAATCTTGCAAGTACTGAAGTATTTCTTTGGGCAGGGCACTGGCGCGCATCAACTGCGGCTGGCCGTTTGTCATCTGAAAATATAGCTCATGGGACTCGCCGTCGGTGGTCTTGAATTCCTGATGAGTACCCAGCCACCCTTTGACCGTGCCCACGGCCTGTTTGCCAGCCTGCACGGCGGCCGCGCCGCCCTGTTTGACGCCCTTCCCGGCGTTTTTGGCGAGCCGCACAATTTTGCCCAGCACCCAGTCGATTCCTTTGTCGATGGGCCGGCGCAGGGCCTGCAGGCCCAGGCGCAGCAGCCGGGGCAGCTGGTCGAGGCCGAAGGTGCGGGCCAGAAAGTCCAGGGCCACGGGCAGCAACCGCGCCAGCACGGCCTCCAGGGCCTGG
>JAKONR010000513.1 GCA_022701825.1 Hymenobacteraceae bacterium
ACCGGCGGCTCGAACACGGGCAGCGCCAGCGGCAACGGCCCCCACGGCCCCGGCGGCGGCGGCGGCGCGGGCGTCATCCTCACCAATGGCGGCGTGGCCAGCGCCTCGGCCACGGCCGGCCCCAACGGCACCACCCGCAACGGTGGCACCAGCATCGCCTACGGCGCGGCCGCCGGCAATGGCGGCATCATCAACACCCAGATTAGCAGCGCCATCGCGGGCAGCACGGTGGGCACTACCTGCGCCGCCGACGTCACCACGGCCCTCACCGGCCCGGCTACCCTCGCGCCGGCCCAGCCCTCGGGCACCTACACCGTCACCTTCGCCAACGAAGGCCCCGCCCCGGCCCAGGCCGTAACGCGCACCGTAACGCTGCCGGCCGGCGCCACCAACATCTTCGTGAATAGCGTGGCCTACAACCCCACCACGGCTAATACCATCGATTTTGGCACCGCCACCGCGCTGGCCAGCGGCGCGGCCAGCAGCTTCACCTTCAGCTTCACGCCGGCCACTACGGCCACGGGCACGCAGGCCATCAGCAGCAACGTAGCCACGGCCAGCGGCCAGGGCGCCGACACGGCCCCGAACAGCTCGACCATCACGGCCACGGTGCCGCCGGTAGCCGACGTGGCCGCCACCCTGGTGCCCGGCGCTACGGTGCCGGCCGGCACGCTGGCCTCGGCCACCACGCCGCCCTCATTCACGGCCACCTTCACCAACAACGGCCCCGCCAACGCGGCCGGCACCGTAGCCACCGTACAGCTGCCCAAAAACCTGACCAACGTGAGCGCTGCCAACGGCGGCGCGTACGACCCGGCCACCGGCCTGGTGAGCTACGCCAGCCTGGTGGGCCTCGCCAACGGCGCGAGCGTGGTGTCGCTCATCAAGTTTGATGCCCCGGCCGCCGGCCCGGTGCTGGCCACGGCCAGCCTGAGCACCACTACCAGCCAGGCCGGCCAAACGGCCAACGACCGCCAGACGGCGGCCCTGGCCCTGAGCCCCAGCTTTGACCTAGCCACCAGCCTCAGCGGCCCCGCCGCCAGCGTGGCCGGCGACCTGGTAACCCTGGCCCTGACCACGACCAACAACAGCCTAGGCACCGCCCCCGCCGTGGTGCAAACCGCCCAGCTGACTCCCGGCCTCACCGGCGTGTACGTGAGCAATAATGGCTTCTACAACAGCGGCGCTGCCGCCACCACCATCACCTACGGCGGCGTGAGCTACCCGGTGCCGGCCGGCGGGGTTATCTACCCGCCCCTGGCCAGCCTGCCCGGCGGCCAAACGGTGGCCAACACCGTGAGCTTCGTGATGCCCGCCGCCGGCTTCGTGCCCTCGGCAGCCGTGTCGCCCAGCACGACCGCGGGCGGCGACACCAACCCGGCCAACAACGTGGCCTACCTCAACGGCGGGGCCAGCACTACGGCCCTGGCCGTGGCCCCGGCCACCGGCAACCTGGCCAACGTGTACACCAAAATCAGCGCCTCGACCGCCACCACCACCGTGGGCGGCCCCGTGCTCCTGACCGTGACGACCGGCAACAACGGCTCGGCCACCTCGGCCGGCGGCTCGGCCTCGGGCGTGGTGCAAGCGGTGCAGCTGCTGCCCGGCCTGGCGCCCGCTGGCTTGCAGGTAGATGGCCAAACCAGCACTTTGGTTGGCAATACGATTACGTTCCCGGCCAGCGGCGCGGTCTATAATACCTTGACTGGCATGCTGACTTTCCCGGCCATCACCCAGGCCAGCGGCGCCAGCGTGAGCCACACCATCGGCTTTTTGGCCCCGGCCAGCACCGGCAACAACGGCCAGCTGGTGGCCACGGCCATGGTCACGACCGCCACCGCCGACCCCGTGCCGGCCGACAACCTAGCGGCTACGGCCATCGCCCTGGTGCCCAGCACCGACCTCGCGGCCACCCTCACGGGGCCGGCCACGGCCACGGCCGGCCAGGTGGTGAGCTACACCGCCACCTTCACCAATAATGGCCCGATGGCGGCCAGCGGCTACAACGCCGGCGGCACCCCTACGGCCGGCGTATTTGCCACGGCCCAGCTGCCCACCTGGTTGGGCACCGTGACCATTACCGATGCCACCGGCGCGGCAGTAACCGGCGCCACCTACGCCCCGCTCACCGGCGTGGTCAGCTTCCCGGCCTTGGCTACCAGCGCGGTGGGCGCCACCCAGGCCTATACGCTGAGCTTCGTGGCCCCGGCCCGCAGCCTGGTGGCCAGCGCCTCCGTAAGCTCGGCCACGGCCGATGCCACCCCGGCCAACAACAGCGCCAGCGTGAGCACCACCGTGGCCCCGGCCGCCGACCTCACCACCAGCGTGAGCGGCCCGGCCCTGGCCGCCGTGGGCAATGCCGTGACCTACACCCTCAGCACGACCAACAACGGCCCCTCGGCCGCCGCCACCGTGGCCCCGACGCTGCAGCTGCCCATCGGCTTCACGGCCGCCACCCTCATGGTAAATGGCCAGAGCGGCACGTTCAACAACGGAACCGGCAACCTTGACTTTGCCGATGGTGCCAAATACAGCACCTCGACCGGCCTCGTCACCTTTGCCAGCACCGCCAGCCTGCCCAGCGGCGGCAGCCTGCTCCACCGCGTGACCTACCTCATGCCCGACGCCGTGGGCGGCCAGGTAGCGGCTGTGGCCGCGGCCACCTCGGCCACCACCGACCTCAGCCCCGGCAACAATGCCGGCAGCGTAGCCACCAGCGTGGCCCCGGCCACGGCCGCTCTCGCCGACCTTGTAACCTCGCTCACGGGCACGCCCGGCTCGGTAGCCGTGGGGGCCGACATCACCTTCGCAGCCACCTACGCCAACAACGGCCCGGCCGCCGCCACCAACGTGGTGCCGACCCTGCAACTGCCGGCCGGCCTCACCATCACCAGCCTCGACAATGGCGGCGTGTATAGCCCGGCCACCGGCCTCGTTACCTGGCCCACCCTCGCCAGCCAGGCCAGCGGCAGCCAGGTGGTGTACACCGTAGTAGTGAAAGCCCCCGCCAACGGGCCAGTAGTCGCCTTTTCGGCGGCCTCTTCCGACACGAGCGAGCCCAATACCAGCGCGGCCCAAACTAACACCGTGGGCACGGCCAGCGTGGCCGTCACGCCGGTATTTGACGCCGTAACCCGCCTCGGCGGCCCGGCCTCGGCCCCGGCCGGCACCACCCAGACCTACACCGTCACGACCGTCAACCTTGGGCCTTCGGCTACGAGCGGCGCCACTACGCAAGTCGTGACCCTGCCCGCCGGCCTAGTGCCGACCAGCATCACGGGCGGCGGCGTGTATTCGAGCGCCGGCAACACCATTACCTGGACCATTGCCAGCGGCCAGGCCGCCCGGCAGGCCGGGGCCGTGGCCAACAGCTTCAGCCTCGTGCAACCCACCGGGGGCCTCACCCTCTCGGCCAGCGTGAGTGTGGCCGGCGACAGCAACCCCGACAACAACGCCGCTACGCTCGCTACCACGGTGCCCAACCAGGTGCCCACGGCCGCGCCGGTTAGCAACGCGCTCGCCGCCTTTGTCGGCAACACGGCCGCCACCAGCCCCACGGCTCCTTACGGCGTGCTCATCTCGCCGCTGGCGGCCACTGACCCCGAAAACACGCTCAGCGCCACGGCCCCGTACACCCTCGCGGCCGTGCCCGATGCCACCACCCAGGGCGTGCTCTACTACGGCGCGGGCAGCAGCTACACCGCCGCCTCGGCCGGCCAGACGCTCACCGCCGCCCAGGCCGCCAGCCTGCGCTTCCTGCCCACGGTGGGCTACGTGGGCAATGCCTTCTTCACGTACTCGGCCACCGATGCGGCCGGCAACCAGTCGCCCACCGCCACTTACACCATCGCGGTGGGCAGCGACTTGGCCGCCGCCTACGCCAAGTACAATGCCGCTAAAGGTGGCGCGACCAAATACGTGACCGGCGACGTGCTGGCCCAGTTCACCGACGCCAGCGCCAGCCGCTACAACGGCGCCGGGGCCATGTACGACGCCGCCGGCAACCAGCTGGCCGGCACCGCCAACGGCCTCGTCGGCGCCGTCCTCACGGCGGGCACCCTGCCCACCGGCGTGAGCCTCGATGCCGCCACCGGCCGCCTCTTCGTGAGCGATGCCAGCCTGCTGGCCAACAACCCCACGGCCCGCGACTACACCGTGACCGTGGCCACCACCGACGCCACCGGTGGCGTCACCACGCAGCTCGTCACGTTCACCATCGGGGCCTACCCGCTGCCCGTGGTGCTCACCGAGTTCACGGCCCAGGCCATGCGCAACCGCGATGCCCTGCTGGCCTGGGCCACCGCGTCGGAAAAGAACAACGACCATTTCGAGGTCGAGCGCAGCTTCGACGGCACCAGCTTCGCCAAAATCGGCCAGGTGGCCGGCCACGGCACCACCGGCGCCGCCTCGGCCTACACCTTCACCGATGCGGGCGTGGCTGCCCAGGCCCGCGGCCCCGTGTACTACCGCCTGCGCCAGGTAGACCTGGATGGCAGCAGCGCCTACTCGCCCGTGCGCACCGTTCGCTTCGCGGCCGAAACGGCGGCCCCGGTCGTGCTGAGCTTGTTCCCCAACCCGGCCCAGGCCAGCACCAGCCTCGACCTGCGCCAGCTGCCCGCCACCGGCACCTACCAGGTGCAGTTGCTCGATGCCACCGGCCGCACCGTGCACACTACCACGCTGGTCGGCGGCCTGCCCCAGCCCCTAGATGTGCGGCAGTTCGCCCCCGGCACCTACCACGTGCTCGTGAGCGGCCAGCTGCCCGACGGCACCACCTTCCGCCAGGTGCTGCGCCTGACCAAGGAATAGCCGCCCGGCCCCGCGCCGCCAACACCCTAAAACCCTTGCCGGTCTCCGGCAAGGGTTTTTTCGTGCCTTCTCTTTCTGGGACTGGCGGGCGGGCCAGCACCGGCCAGCTAGCTTTTTTGGGCCTGGTTCCCTAAAAAAGCGTTGCCCGCTACCGCGCTCATAGGCACAAGATTTACAGCCAGATAGCATTACCGCAGGTTCGAGACGAGTGGCAAAAGCAAAAATTGCTATTATAAAAGTTATATTATACAATTTATCAGCATTTGCATCAGAAAGTAATTTCTATCACTTTTGTCCATAATTTGGATTGCCCATTCAAATTATAGATGCTTTTTTTCACCATAAATACAATTTCTTATTGAAGAAACAAAAACTGAATTACTAGAGATATCACCCATTATTACAAAATATCTCCTATCGCCCTCCTGGTCGGCCAAGCCCACTCATCAGCGACCAGCTACCTATTCTGAGTACCACACCTACTACCTATTTTTATGCAAAAAGCTATACCTACTACCCTGTTGCTGGCCGGGCTGCTGGCCGCCCCTGGCGGGGCCAGGGCCATCGGCAACGCCCTGAGCTTCGACGCGGCCCGCAGCAGCTACGTGCAAGTGCCTCGGCCCGTGAGCGACGACTTCACCATCGAGCTGTGGGTAAAAACCAGCATGGCCAGCCCCACCGGCACCCAGTGGTGGCAGGGCGCGGGCCTCGTCGATGGCGAAGTGGCGGGCGCAACCAACGACTTCGGCCTCGTGCTGCTCAATGGCAAGGCGGCTTTTGGGGTTGGCAACCCCGATGTCACCATCCAGTCGGCCACCACCATCAACGACGGCGGCTGGCACCACCTCGCGGCCACGCGCCAGCGCAGTTCGGGCCTCATGCTGCTGTACGTCGATGGCGTGCAGGAAGCCAGCAGCGCCGGCACCACTACCAGCCTGGCCGCCCTCACGGCCCCCGCCAACCTGCGCCTGGGCGGCCTCCAAACGGGCACGCCCTACTTCACGGGCCAGCTCGACGAGGTGCGCCTGTGGAGCACGGTGCGCCCGGCGGCCAGCATCAGCGCCACCAAAAACTACCTGGTGCCCGGCGGCACGGCCGGCCTGGCCGCCTACTATCGCCTCGATGAGGGCAGCGGCACCTCGGCCGGCAGCACCGGCGCGGGCGCGGCGGGCACCCTGGTCAATGCGCCTGGTTGGGTCACGCCCTCGTCGGCCCCCCTCTACGGGGTGCCGGTTATCGCGTCGTTCACGCCCAGCGGCGTGGTGGGCAGCGCCCTGGTTATTCAGGGTAGCAATTTCACGGGGGCCACGTCGGTGCTGGTTAATGGCACAGCGGCGGCGTTCGTGGTGAACTCGGATGGCCAACTCACGGCCACCGTGCCGGTGGGCGCCACCAGCGGCCCCGTGTCGGTGGTGGGGCCGGTAAATACTGCCGCCGGCACCGCCACCTCGGGCACCGCGTTTGCGGTGCTGCCGCACCTGGCGGGCACCGTGTTCGACGACGTGAATTACGGCGGCGGCGCGGGCCGCGCGCTGGCCGCCGCTACCAGCGCGGCCAGCAGCTTTGGCAGCCTCGGCCGGCCCGGCGCCACCGTCGAGCTGTACCTGAATGGCGCCCTGCAAGCCAGCACCACCACCGATGCCGGCGGCGTCTACCGCTTCTATAACCTGGCCACCGGCACCTACACGGTGCGCGTGGTGAGCGCCACCGTGAGCAGCTGCCGCACCGGCGGCGCCACGGCCGGCCTGCTGCCCATCGTGACGTACCTGGCCGGCACCACCGACCAGGTGGGCGGCCCCAACCCCGCCCTGCCCGACGCCGCCGCCAACGCGGGCAGCCAGTCGCTGGCGGCCCTCAGCAGCGGCGGGCTGGCCGTGCAGGCCGCCGCTACGGCCGCGGTCAGCAGCGCGGGCAGCACTACGGGCGTCGATTTTGGCTTCAACTTCGACCTCGTGGTGAACACCAAAGCGAGCGGCCAGGGCTCGCTGGCGCAGTTTATTCTCAACAGCAACGCCCTCGGCGACGAAAGCAAGCTAGCCCAGAGCGGCAGCTTTCTCAACGAGGTGGTGGGCGCCAACTCGACCGGCACCGCCCTGCCCGCCGCCACCGAAACCAGCCTGTTTATGGTGCCCGATGGCGCGGCCCACGCCGGCCTGCGGGCCGCCGGCGCCAGCCCGGCCGGGCCGGCCAGCCAGCTCACGGGCGGCGTAGCCGTCATCAGCCCCAGCGCGGCGGGGCTACCGGCCATCAGCGGCCCGGCCACGGTGGTCAATGGCTGGACGCAGACCTACAACGTGGGCAACACCAACAGCCGCCTGCTGGGCACGGGCGGCCCCACGGGCGTGAACAACGTGGTGCTGCCGCAGCTAAACGCGCCCGAAGTGCAGCTTTCGGGCACCTCGGCCACCAGCGTGGGCCTCGACCTGGCCGGCGCGGGCAGCGGGGCCATGGGCCTGGCCGTCTTCGGCTTTGGCAACGGCGGCGCCAGCGACAGCTACGCCAACGTGCGCGCCTCGGCCGATAATGTCACTATTTTGGGCAACTTCATTGGCACCACGGCCACGGCCTTTGCCGTGCCCAACGGGGGCACCAAGGCCGACGGCATCCGGGTGACGGGCGGCGCGGGCCTGCTGGTGCGGCACAACCTGATTGGCTTTAACCAGGGCAAAGGCCTCACCCTCAACAGCGGCGTCACAGGGGCAACTATTAATCAGAATGAGGTGCGCAACAACGCCATCGGCGACCTTACGGTGGGCGGGCTCGACGTGCAGGGCAGCGCCTGCACTATTAGCAACAACCTGGTCATCAATAACCTGGGCGCGGGCCTCGACGGGCCGGCCTCGGCGGGCGGCAACACCTGGACCGGCAACACCGTGACCGGTAACGGCGCGGGCAGCACCAGCCTCACCACCATCCCGCGCAACTCGGCCGGCGTGCGCGTGTACGGGGCCGGCAACACTATCAGCCAAAACGTTATCTATAACAACTACGGCGCGGGCATTTTGGTCAATGCCGGGGCCAGCACCACCGTCATCAGCCAAAACTCGATTTATGGCAACGGCAGCGGGGCGGCCACCAACGGCGGCGCCGCCAGCGGCCAGGTTGGCATCGACCTGCAAATCGCCAGCAACAACGCCAACGTGGGCACTTCGCCCTTCGTGACGCTCAACAGCACGGCCACCGCCGGGGCCAACTCGCTCATTACCTACCCCATCCTCAAAACCGCCAGCCTGCAAGGCACCACCCTCACGGTGCGCGGCCTGGTGGCCTCGGGGCGCACGGTCGAGTTGTTTTTGGCCACGCCCAATGCCGTGGCCAGCCCGGCCACGGGCAACAATTTTGGGCAAGGCAGCTCGTATCTGGGCACCATCACGGTCACGCGCACCGACTCGGCCACCGCTTATTCGGGCACTATCAACGGCTTTGCGCAGGGCAGCGGCTCGGGGGTGCCGTTTTCGGCGCGCCTCGCCCTCAGCAGCCTCACGGCGGCGCAGCGCGCCGCGCTGGCGGCCGGTGGGGCGCAGCTCACGGCTACGGCCACGGCGGCCAGCCTGGGCACGTCGGAGTTTTCGGGCATCGTGCGCGTGGCCACCGCGCCCACGGCCTACGCCGTCACCAACCAGAAGATAGCCGCCGGCACCAGCACCGCCAACCCAGCCTTGGCCCTCAACCCCGGCCTGACCTCGCCGCAGGCGGCCAGCGACCCGGCCAGCACCATCGCCTCCTTCACGGTGCAGCCCGCTACCAACGGCACGCTGCTCTACAACGGCACGGCCGTGGGGGCGGCGCTGGAAGTGCCGGCGGCCAGCACGGATAAGCTGACGTTTCAGCCCACGGTGGGCTTTACGGGCAACGCCACGTTTGCCTTCTCGGCCAAAAACGCGGCCGGCACCAGCAGCAACTCGGTCACCTACACCGTGCCGGTAGTGGCCAGCAACAGCTTCGTGGCCAACGACGACGGCCTCGATGCCAAGCAGACCACGACCACGGCCGGCAACGTGGTGCTCAATGACTTGAACCCCGCCAACACCACCAACTACACCACCACGCTTGTGGCCGGCCCCACCCACGGCACGCTCACGCTGCGCGCCGATGGCTCGTACACCTACACGCCCACCAGCGGCTACCTCGGGGCCGACAGCTTTGTGTATAAAGTGTGCGCGGCGGGCTCAACCACCGACTGCTCCAACACGGCCACGGTGGCCATCAACGTGTACGACCCGGCCACGGTGTGCAGCTCGGCCACCGGCCCCAATTTGCTCCAAAACCCAGGTTTTGAGGCCGGCAACGACGGCAGCTTTACCTCGGCCTACACCTTCGTGCCGCGCCTCAAGCCCGACGGCACCGCCAACTCGGCCGGCTTGCAGCCCGAAACCACCTACGCCGTGGATACCGATGCGCACTATTACCACGGCAGCTTCAGCGGCCTGGGCCGGGGCGGCAGCGGCAACTTTATGATAGTGAACGGCGCCGCCAACCAAAGCAAGGTGTACTCGCAGGTGGTGAGCGTGGTGCCCGACCGCTACTACACGTTTTCGGGCTGGGCGCAGTCGGTAAACCCCGCCAGCCCCGCTATTTTGGGCTTCGTTATCAATGGCAAGTCGGCCTCGGTCTCCACCACCCTCACCACGGCGCCCAACGACTACACCCAGTTTTCGGGCGTGTGGTACTCGGGCACCAGCCGCACGGCCACGTTCGAGGTGCGCGACATCAACCGCTCGCAGGGTGGCAACGACTTCGGCCTCGACGACTTGTACTTCGGCACGTGCAGCGTAAACCTGCAAGCCACCACCAAAACGCAGTCGCCGAGCGTGCCCTACGGCGGCGCGCCCACCAACCTCGACCCGCTCGATGCCACGCTCACCAACCCCGGCGTGGCGGTGGCCTCGTTTGTGGTGCAGACCGTGCCCGCCGAGGGCGTGCTGCGCCTGGGTGGGCCCACGGGCACGCTCATCGTGCCCGGCCAGGTTATTCCCTACGCCCAGCGCGGGGCCGTGTACTACGTGGCCAATGGCCGCGCCAGCGTTATGACCACCTCCTACACCGCCGTCGATAGCGAAGGCGCGGGCTCCAACAACATCGCTACCTACACCGTGCCCATGACCGCCAGCCCACTGCCGGTGGTGCTCACGGCCTTCGCGGCCCGCGCCAGCGGCACCGCCGCCCTGCTCGACTGGGCCACCGCCTCGGAGCAAAATAGTGCCTATTTTGCCGTTGAGCGCAGCCGCACCGGCCAGCCCGCCGACTTCGTAGCCATTGGCCAGCTCGCCGGCCAGGGCACTACGGCGGTGGCCCACACCTACCGCTTTGCCGACCCCAACGCCGCCGCCACGGGCACCCCCGTGTACTACCGCCTCTGCCAGGTCGATGCCAATGGCCGCCGCACCTACTCGCCGGTGCGCGCCGTGTCGTTTGCCGAAAGCGCCCGCCCCGCCAGCCTCGCGCTGTTTCCCAACCCCGCAGCTGGCCCCGGCACCACCCTCGACCTCAGCCCGCTGCCCGCCACCGCCACCTACCAGGTGCGCCTGCTCGATGCCACCGGCCGCGCTAGCCGCCAGTGGGCGCTGCCCGGCGGCCAGCCCCAGCCCCTCGGCCTCGCGGGCCTCGCCCCCGGCCACTACCTGCTGCTGGTGAGCGGCCCGCAGGCCGACGGCACCCCGCTCCGCCAGGTGCTGCACCTGAACAAAGAGTAAAAGAGCCGATTTTGGCTCCTCAAAAAAAGCCCTTCCGGTGGCGGAAGGGCCTTTTTTTGTACCGTAAGCTTCAGTTTGCGAGTGAGCGTAGCGAACAGCCACTATTGAAGACTTTTAATAGCGCGACTGCTCGCTGCGCACGCAAGCTGAAGCTTACGCTACTCCGATTCGGGGCGCTGGGCCATCATTTGGGCGGCACGGCGCTGCTTGGCCTTGTTGGTTTTGGCAACGTTTTCGGGGCCATCGGGCAGCAGGTCCATGGCGCGCAGGTAGGCCTGGGCCTGAGGCAACTGGCGCAGCTTCTGGTAGTCGCGCGCCTGGCCGGGGGCCAGCATTTTGGCCACCACCTGGTCGAGCTGGCCGCTTTCGGTGGCCGTGAGGTCGGGCGTTTCGTCGGCGAGGCCGTTGGCATCGAGCACGGCCAGGTAGGCCACTTCTTGGCTAAGGTAGGTGTGCAGCGAGGTCGCCTGCTCGGGGGCGAGCTTTAGCTTGGTTTCGCAGAGCTGGGCAAACTGCCCGGCGCTGGCCTGCGCCTTGGTGAGCGGCGCGGCCACGAGCGTGGCCTGGGCCAAAACCGGCGCGGCCACCAGGGCCGGCGCGCTCAACACAAAGCCAGCCAGCAGGCGGCGAAACAGCAGCAAACTCATAGCAAAGAGGATTTAAGCGGGAAGGTCCGATTTGAACTGCGAATGCCGTCAATTAGTTGCCTGCCGCCGCAGCCCACCTTATTCTGCCCCGCGCCAACCCGCTGATACCTACTACCGCACCGCGCCGGCTTTCGTGGCCGCGCGGCTTTTGCCGGCCTCTACCGTAACCCCCGACTATGCTTTAGCGGTTTAAGCCCTTAGACTGTTTTTTTAACTACTTGCTTATTTGAATTGGGGTATGACTTATGACTATGATGTGCTGGTCGTGGGGGCGGGCAGCGCGGGCCTGAGCGCGGCCCTCACGCTGGGCCGCTGCCGCCGCCGCGTGCTGCTGGCCGATGGCGGCCCCACGCGCAACGCGCCCTCGCCGGCCGTGCACAGCTTCTTCACCCGCGATGGCATCCGGCCGGCCCAGCTATTGCAACTGGGCCACGAGCAACTGGCCCCCTACCCCGAAGTAGAAGCCAAGGAGCTAAAAATCAAGCGGCTCACCAAGCTGGCGCACGGCTTTCGGGCTACCGGCGAAACCGGGCAGGGCCTCCCTTTCGAGGCCACCACGCGGCGGGTGCTGCTGGCTACCGGCATCGAGGATATTTTGCCGCCGTTGCCGGGCTTTCGCGAGCTGTGGGGCGGCAGCGTGCTGCACTGCCCCTACTGCCACGGCTACGAAGTGCGCGACCAGCCCCTGGCCGTGTATGGCCAGGGCAAGGCCGTAGTGGGCCTGGCCCTGCTCATCAGCCGCTGGAGCGCCAACGTGGTCGTCGTAACCAACGGCCCCGGCCACCTCACCGACTACGCCCGCCAGCGCCTGCGCCGCCAGGGCATCGGGCTGCGCCAGGAGCCCATCGCCCGCCTCGTGGGCACCCCCAAAACCGGCCTGCGTTGCGTCGAATTCACCGATGGCACCTTCCTCGAATGCAAGGCCCTGTTCCTGCACCCACCGCAGGAGCAGCGCAGCCCGCTGGCCGCCGACCTGGGCGCCCGCCTCACGGGCAAGGGCGCGGTGTGGGTCGATAAAAACGCCCAAACCACCGTGCCCGGCCTCTACGCCGCCGGCGACATGGTGCCCGGCCAGCAGCAGGCGCTGCTGGCGGCGGCCAGCGGCAGCAAGGCCGCCATTTGTATGAATGAAGCGCTGACCAAGGAGGACGTAGCGTAAGCTTTAGCTGACCAGATGGCTGAATTATCTAATTGCTTGCCTTTAGCGCAAATAGCATAAGCTTGCCTTTCGTATCTACTAGTTCATACTCACCAAGCATTATTAGCTTATTATTTCCATTAGCAACTAATAGCTCACGCAAAGAATATTTCTGAGTGCGCGATGAGTACCGATAGCCGAATACGTTCACACCAGTACTATACTTTTTATAAACATAAGCTATATTATTTCTTTTCAAAAATTCAGCTATCTCTCTCAATCTTTTGACTTCAGCCTTAGCCTCTGGACACACTGAGCTTAGCTCAACATTCACAGCCTGTTCTGACCTGCGCGAATCCGTTATCTCAACGCCATTTTCCAAGTCTGAAAAACCAAATAAATAGTTGGCTCCGCATTCTTTATTACTGTAAGTGAGTAAGGAATCGAATTCAAGAATAGATTTTTGCACACTATCAAAATCATCTATAAATTCTATTTCGTCAAGCTCACTAATACTACATGAGCTACTAACTAGTGAGACCCAGATGAGAAATACCAAAATAAAAATTCTCACTTCTATTTTCATAACCAACCCATTACAAATCGCAAGCTAAAGCTGACGCTACACCCAGCCAGCCGCGCCAGCGGCGTATCCGTTCAATCAGTTGAATCCGTTTGAATCTGCGGTCAGCCAATCGCACGCGGCCGATTCCTCCGTGAACGTGGCAATCAGGCAATCGGCCTCAGCGGCCGACACCACGGCCGTAACCGGCTGCTGCGCCCGCAGCGGCGACACCAGAAACGCCAGCCGCGCCGGGCCCGCGAAGCGCCCGCGCAGCGAGGGCGCAAACTCGTGGCCAAACCAAACGTTGACCATCGGCTCGGTTACGTCTTCGCGGCGGCGCAGGTCGAGCAGCCAGCAGCCACAGCCGGCCGCGTCGGCCGCCGCCCGAATGGCGAGGTAATCGGCGCGCAGCTCGGCGGGCGTGGTTTCGCGCTGCCAGCGGGCAATGACGAGGCCCAGGTCGGCGCGGTGCGTGAGGGTGAGGCTAGGGGCTGACATAGGCGAGCTTATCCGCGCCGGCAATAACGCCGACCCGCAATATAGGGTGCTACGCCGCTTGGCTAAGCCATACTTTTACCCCGGAAGGCGGTTTATTTTTTTGTCTTCCGAACCCGCTGCCCATGACCCCAAACCCGCCGGCGCCCGCGCCGCACGACCCCTACGCCGCACTGCGCGTGCCCGATTTTCGCCGCTACATCACGGCCCGCGCCCTGTTTTCGATAGCCACCCAAATTCAGGGCGTAGTCGTGAGCTGGCAGATTTTTAAGCTCACCGGCGACCCGTTGGCCCTGGGCCTCATCGGGCTAGCCGAGGCCATCCCGAGCATCACCGTGTCGCTGTATGCCGGGCACGTGGCCGACTCGGTGCGCCGCAAGCGCATTGTGGTGCCGGCCGTGCTGGTGCTGTTTTTGTGCGCCGTTACGCTGTGGTGGCTCTCGCATCCGCTGCAAGAAGCCCTGCTGGCAAAAGGTCGCCTGCACCTCGATTTTGCCCACGCCACCATCGTGTGGCCGCTGTATCTGGTTATTTTTATCAGCGGCATCGCGCGTGGCTTTATGGGGCCGGCGCTGTTTGCCTTCATGCCGCAGCTGCTGCCCGAGCGCAGCTTTTTGGCCAATGCCGTGACCTGGAGCTCGACTACCTGGCAGGGCGCGGCGGTGCTGGGGCCGGCCATCGGCGGGCTGCTGCTACACCTCAGCGTCGAGTTTGCCTACGGCGTCGATATGGTGATGGAGGGCTTGGCGCTGCTCTTTTTCATCAGCATTGCCAGCCGCGAATTGCCGCCCATCGAGGGCGAAAAAATGAGCATGGGCGAGAGCATTACCAGCGGCATCCGGTTCATTTTCAACAACCAGCTGGTACTAGCCGCGCTGTCGCTCGATATGTTCGCGGTGCTCTTCGGCGGCGCGGTGGCGCTGCTGCCCTTCTTCGCCGAGAACATTCTGCACGGCGGCCCCGATGCCTTCGGCTACCTGCGCGCCGCGCCCGCCGTGGGCTCGGTTTTGATGGCCGTTTTCCTCACCTTTTCGCCCCTGCGCAAAGGCGCGGGCCGCAAGATGCTGTGGGCCGTGGCGGGCTTCGGGGCCGCCACGGTGGCCTTCGCGCTCTCCACCAATTTCTACCTGTCGATGTTCCTGCTGTTCCTCACGGGAGTATTTGATTCGGTGTCCGTCATCGTGCGCCAAACGCTGGTGCACACCTACACGCCCGAGTACATGAAGGGCCGCGTATCGGCCGTAAACAGCATTTTTATCGGCAGCAGCAACGAAATCGGGGCCTTCGAGAGCGGCGCGGCGGCCAAGCTCATCGGCACGGTGCCGAGCGTCGTGTTCGGCGGGCTGATGACGATGCTGGTCGTGGCCATCACGAGCTGGAAAGCCGACCAGCTGCGCAAGCTGGAAATGGGCGCGGGCAAGCAGTAGCTTCCGATGAGGAGGCTGAATAAGTACGCTGCTCATTGCGCTGGCTCTTGCACTAGCTCAATGCGCTAGCTCGCCCACCACTTTCGGAGTTGCACTCCGGAAGAGCAAGAGCAATGCGTATTGAGCGGCCGTAGTAGGCTTCTACTACGCCTCTTTACTGCCGCTCCGACGACTCCCTTACCATCAGCCTAGGCTTGAGCACCACGCTCTTGGCGGTATTTCCGGCCGCGCCGCGCTTGGCGTCGCGCTGAATCATTTGCAGCAGCAGGCGCACGGCGGTTTGGCCCATCTGGCCGCAGCACTGGTCCACGCTGCTGATTTGCGGCTCGACCAGCTCGGTGAAGGCCTCGTTGCTGAAACCCACCAAGGCCACGTCTTGCGGCACGCGGCGGCGCTGCTTTTTCAGCACTTGCAGCGCGCCCATCACGGCGAGGTCGTTGGAGGAGAAAATGGCGTCGGGCGGCTGGGGCAGCCGCAGGAGCTGGCGGGCGGCCAGCGTGCCGCCGCGCTGGTTCATCTCGCAGAGCACCGTTAGCTCGTCGTCGGCCACCAGGCCGTGGGCGGCCAGCGCGTCGAGGTAGCCCTGGTGGCGGTTTTTGTGGATGCCCAGGTGCAGCGGGCCGCACAAATGCGCGATGCGGCGGCAGCCCTGCGCCGCCAGGTGCGCCGTAGCCTGGTAGGCGCCCTGGTAGTCGTCGAGCACCACGGCCCGCACCTGCTCGCCCTCAAAACCCTCCACCGCTCGGTCGAAAAACACGAGCGGCACCTGCTGGTCGCGCACTTGCTCGAAGTGGCGAAAATCTTGCGTCGTCTCAGCCAAAGACACCAGGATACCTTCGACCTGGGCCGTCATAAACAGGTCGAGGTGCTGGCGCTCCTGGGTTACATCCTCGTTCGACTGGCAGATGAGCACCTGGTAGCCGGCCTTGCTGGCCGCTACCGTGATGCCGTGCACCACCTCCGGGAAAAAGTGGCCCCGAATGTGCGGCACCAGCACGCCCAGCATCTTGCTGCGGCCCCGGCGCAGGGCGGCGGCCAGCTGATTGGGCTGGTAGTGCAGCTCGGCCGCCAGCGCCCGCACGCGCTGCTTGGTGGCCTCGCTCACGTCTTTGTGGTTGGAGAGCGCCCGCGAGATAGTGGACGGCGAGAGGTTTAGCGCGGCGGCTAAATCGGTGATGGACGCCCGGCGAGTAGCCATGAGTAGGTACGAAAAAAAGCAGGATTAAAGCAGGCCGTAGCTGCGGAGCAAGTGCCTGGCTGGCCGCACGATGGGCCGGCCGGCTGGGGCTGGGGCCGGCCCGGTCGGCCAGCCCAAACAAGCTAACACCCGTTCGTAAACTTTCACCTGCCCGGTAGTAACTTTCGCTACTTTTCGGTTACAAAAGTACTCTTTTCAGCCCCCACCCGCCCGCCCCGTGGAAATAGTGCGCGATTTTTCGGAATCCGACTTGCTGCGCCGTCTCAAGCTAGACGACGAGCGGGCGTTCGACGCGCTGTTTCGGCACTACAGCGCGCTGGTGTACCGCTTCGCCTTCAGCTACCTCAAGTCGCGCCCCGCCGCCGAGGAAATCGTGCAGGAGTGCTTCATCAAAATCTGGGAAAAGCGCGCCCAGCTGCGCGACGACGTGCCCTTGAAGGGCTACCTCTTCACCACCGCCCACCACGCCGTGCTGAATGAGCTGCGCCGCGACCAGCACCACCTGCGCCTGAGCGGCGAGGTAGCCGCCGCCGGCCCCGCCAGCGTGGCCAACGAGGCCGAGTACCAGGAGATGGAAGCCCTCTACCAGGCCGCCCTCGACCGCCTGCCGCCCAAGCAGCGCGAGGTGTTCGTGCTCAGCCGCCAGCTCGGCCTCTCGTATCCCGAAATAGCTGAGCGCCAGGGCGTATCGGTGAAGACCGTAGAGGCGCACATTATGCAGGCCCTCAAAACGATGCGCAGCTACTTCCGGCTGCACGGCGGCGGCGTGCTGGGCATCTTGCTGACGCTGATAGTGGGCAATAAGTAGCCAGTGTGCCGTAAGCTTTAGCTTGCGAGCGAGCGCAGCGGGCAGCAGCGTTGGCAGTCGGTACAGACGTTCGCTGCCGCAGTTGCTCGCTGCGCTCGCTCGCAAGCTAAAGCTCAAGCTACCCCGATTATGCTCAAAAAACTTCTCTTCCTGGCCCTGCTCGGCGCCACGCCCACCCCAAAACCCGCCCCCGACGACCTGAAAATCGTCTTTTTTGGCTCTTCGGTGCCCTTTGGCCAGGGCGCTACCAATAAGTATGGCTACGTCAGTCGCTACGCCCGGCTACTGGCGCAGCGCGCCGCGGCGGGCCAGGGCGCGGCCTGGAATACGGCCAACATCAGCATTCCCGGCGATAATACCCCGAAAGTGCTGGCCCGCTGGGAGCGCGACCTGCCGCCCCAGCAGGGCCGCTACGTGGTGTACGCGCTGGCGTTGGGCAACGAGGGCATCCACGGCGGCGGGCAGGCCAAGTTCGAGCAGTTTCGGGATAATATGCAGGTGCTCATCGCCAAGGCGCGGGCGGCGGGCCTGGTGCCGGTGGTCACGAACAGCTATACCCGCAACGACTACACGGCCGAGGACTACGCCTACATCCGGCGCATGAACCTATTGCTGCACGCCTGGGCCGTGCCCACCGTGAACCTGCTCGGCGCCGTGGACGACGGCCAGGGCCACTGGGCCGCTGGCTACTTCGACGATGACCTGCACCCCAACGACCGCGGCCACGCCGAACTGGCCCACGCCTGGGTGCCCTCGCTGTTCGATGCGCTGCGGGCCGGCAAGCCGCTGCCGCACTTTCGGGCCTCGGCCGGCGTGCGGCTGGCCCCAAAAGCTGCCCTGCGGCTGGTGCCCGAGGCACTGGTGCACCCATTTACGCAGGTGCTCGGCTTTCGCACTGCGGGCCGCGGGCCGCTGCTGGTGCTGCAAGACAGCACGCGTATGGGCAGCCTCCGCATCGAGAAAAATGGTACGCTTACCTACGCCTCGGCGGGCGGCGGGCACCTGCGCAGCGTGGCCCGCGTGCGCGACAACCAGTGGCATCAAGTGGTGCTGACGCACTATTTCGCCAAAGGCGAAACGCTGCTTTACCTGGACGGGAAGGAAGTGGGCCGCCTGCCCGAGCAGCTGCACTTGCGCCAATTGGCGCTGGGCGGCGCGGGCGCGGCGCGGGGCGCGCAGTACCGTAACTGGCTGTTTTACCGCGCCGGGATGAATGCCGACGAGGTGCGGGCGCTGGCGGCCGACTCGCTGCTGAAATCAAGCCTGGAGCTGTACGCGCCGCTCGACGGGCAGCGGCGGGCCGCGCCCGACTCGCTCGCCAATATGGCGCAGAGCCTAAACGGGCTGGTGGTAGCCAAGCCCTGACGCGTAGCCGCTCCCTGGCTCTAAAACTCTGGCTGCCAGAGGCTGGCAACAAAACGCAGCCCCTGCCCCTCTGCGGGAGCGGGGGCTGGCGGGTGAGGTACGCGCTCGGCGAGCCTACCCCACCAAAAATCAACCAGCTGGTTTTTAGCTCTTTTTAAAATTTATCAAAAATTTTCTCCTTCCCACTAAGGGTAAGGCCCCCGGCACGGTGTAGTACTGCAAACGATTGTGGTAGTCACATCGTCGCTGAGCAACGCAAAAGGCCCGGCGCCCCGCCGCTTCCTTCTGTTTGCCCAGCTCGCCTTGCGGCCTAACCACTTATGAATCCAGAGATTACCCAAGCCTTATTTTCTGCTTACCTGCAAGGCAGCGCCTCGGCCGCCGACGCGGCCACCGTGCGCGCCTGGCTAGCCCAGCCGGCCAACCAGCTGCTGGCCCAGCACTGGATGCTGCAACACTGGGACGGACTGGAGACCCAACCCGCCCCCGCGATTGAGGAGCCCGACTACGAGGCTATGCTGACCCGCCTGCACGGCCGCCTGGCTTTCGGCACCAGCCGGCCGGTGGCCGCGCCGGCCCCGCGCTGGCGGCGCTGGGCGGCCGCCGCCGCCGTGGCGGGCGCGGTGCTAGGCGGCGGCAGCTGGTGGCTTACGCAGCAGGCGGCACCCGCCAGCCAGACCCTGGCCACGGCCTACGGCCAGACGCGCACCGTGCAGCTGAGCGACGGCACCAGCGTGACCCTGAACGGGCACTCGACCCTGCGCTACCCGACCGCCTGGACGCCCGGCAAGCCCCGCGAGGTGTGGCTCGACGGCGAAGGCTACTTCGCGGTGCAGCACCAGGCCGATAATCAGCGCTTTGTGGTGCATACCACGGCGGGCTTTAATGTAGAGGTACTCGGCACAAAGTTCACCGTGTCGCGCCGCCAGGACCGAGGGCGCGTGGTACTGCTGTCGGGCAAGGTGCGGGTGCATTTCGACGACCGCCAGCGGCCCGACGTGCTGCTGGCCCCCGGCGAGCTGGTCGAAACCCGCGAGGTGCGCCCCGCCGAGCCCGTGGTAATGGCCTACCGCAAGGTGCGCTCGGCCGCCGCCTACGCCTCGTGGAAAGACGCCGAGCTGGTGCTCGACGAAACCACCATCGCCGAGTTGGCGGCCCGGTTGCAAGACACTTACGGCCTCGAAGTGGAGGTAGACACGCCCGAGCTAAACCAGCGCAAAGTAACCGGCACCCTGCCCGTGCGCGACCTCGACGTGCTGCTGCAATCGCTGGAAGAAACGCTGCACGTGAAAGCCAAGCGCCAGGGCAACCACTTGATTCTGACCGAAAGGCCCTAAACCCGGCAATTCTCCACCACGCTGCCCCCACCGCCTACTCGACTAGGCACCAAGCACTAATAACTAAGCACTAGCATCCCCACTTTCCCCACCCTTTTATGACTAAACCTCCTACCTTCCTAAGCTGGCCCACGGCGCGCCCCGCGTGCCTGGCAGCGGGCGTGGCCGTGCTGCACCTGCTGGGCCACCCCGCCCACGCCCAGATTTTGGCCATGTCGGTGGCGAACCAGAGCGCGCCCGCCGAAGCGCCCCGCGCCGTGCGCGCCCCCAAAACCGTGCTGCTCAAAACGCTGCTCAAGCAGTGGGAAAACGAGTACCACGCCACCATTTTCTACGAAAGCAACGTGGTGGACAACAAACGCGTGGCCGAGCAGCCCGCCGCGCCCGGCACGCTGGCCGACCGGCTGGCCGCCGTGCTGCCGCAAGTGGCGCTTCAGTTTAAGGAGCTGCGCACCAACTACTTCGTGGTGGTAAATGCGCCCGTAGTGGCCGGCTTTGCAGCCCCCACTTCGGTGGCGGTGGCCGACAACGTGCCCGTTTCGGGCCGCGTGACCGATGCCAAGGGCGAGCCGCTGCCCGGCGTGACGGTGCTGGTGAAGGGCACGACCAACGGCACCTCCACGGGTTCGGATGGCAGCTTTTCGCTGAGCGCACCCGAGAATAGCACGTTGGTATTCAGCTCGGTGGGCTTCAAAACCCAGGAGCTGGCCGTGACGGGCGCGACCAGCACCATCGCCATCCGGCTCAGCGACGACCAGCAGGCGCTGAATGAGGTGGTGGTAGTGGGCTACGGCACCCAGACCCGCCAGGACCTTTCGACCTCGGTGGCCTCGGTAGGCGGGCAGGCGCTGACGCGGCAGCCCACGGCCGGCTTCGACCAGGCCCTGCAAGGGCAGGCGCCCGGCGTGCAGGTGGCAGCCCCGAGCGGGGCGCCCGGCGCGGGCATTACGGTGCGGGTGCGCGGGGCGGCGTCGCTGAACTTGAACGGCTCGCCGCTGTAC
>JAKONR010000568.1 GCA_022701825.1 Hymenobacteraceae bacterium
AACCAATTGGTATAGGTAAGTCATTGATTTGAATAGGTTTCGCCGGTACTGTGTACAAAGCTAAAAGCTGAAAATGTCCCCTTGTTTACGGGAAAAAGTCCATCTGAAAAGGGTAGCCGGGCCGATAGTTTTGCCCGACCATCTGGTGTGGGGCTGGGCCCGCAAATAGCGTCCGCCTACCAAGCGCATTGCGCGCCGCTGGCTTACCCGGCACCCCTGGTTTGGCCCGGTTTTCGGCCCAAAATACCCTGGCCCCGCGCCGCTTCCCCCGTCATTTTCTCTGCTTATCCCACTCTCTTATTTGCAAAAATGAGTACCAAACGCAAACGCAGCCCCGCGCCGCGCAACAAGATTTTGAGCCTGCTGCTGCTGAGCGCCCTCGCCACGCCGGTGGCCGCTGCCCCGGCCCACGTGGCCCGGCGCTTCGGCATCCCGGCTCAGGAAGCACCCGTGGCCGGTCAGGTTACCGACCAGAAAGGCTCGCCCCTGCCCGGCGTAACGGTGCGGGTGAAAGACCAAGCCGTGGGCACTACCACCGATGCCGCCGGCAACTACAGCCTGAGCCTGCCGGCCGGCGCGACCACGCTCGTGTTCTCCTTCGTGGGCTACGTGAGCCAGGAAGTGGCCGTGCGCGACGGGGCCAAGGTCAACATCAAGCTGCTGGAGCAAGCTAACTCACTTGAAGAGGTAGTAGTGGTAGGCTTCGGCACCCAGAAGAAAACCTCGACCACGGCCGCCGTGTCGACGCTGCCCGCCGCCGACATTGCCCAAAAACCCGTCGTAAACCTCACCAACTCGCTCGTGGGCCGCGTGGCCGGCGTGGTAGCGGTGCAGGGCTCGGGCGAGCCCGGCTACGACGGGGCCAGCATCCAGATTCGGGGCATCGGCACCACGGGCGGCACGCAGCCGCTGTACATCGTGGACAACGTGCCGCGCGACTTCAGCCGCCTCGACCCGAACACCATCGAGACGATTACGGTGCTGAAGGACGCTGCCGCGGTAGCGCCCTACGGCGTGGCCGGCGCCAACGGCGTAATCCTGATAACGACCAAGCGCGGCAGCCAGGGCGCGCCGCAACTGTCGTACAACGGCTACGTGGGTATTCAGAACCCCACCCGCGTGCCCAAGATGGTGAACTCGTACCAGTACGCGCAAATGCGGAATGCCACGGTCGCCAACGACTTCCCCAACGACCCCACGCGGGCGCTGCCCTACTCGGCTGACGATTTGCAGAAGTTTCAGGACGGCTCGGACCCCGACGGGCACCCCAACGGCGACGCGCTGAACGACATTATCCTGAAAAACCGCATCCTGACGTATCACAACCTGTCGCTGTCGGGCGGCGGCGAAAAGGTGCAGTACTTCGCCTCGCTGGGCTACACCCACCAGCAGGGCATGTGGAGCTCGACGTACCTGAACAAGTACAACGGCTCGCTGAGCGTGACGGCCCAGCCCACCAATACCACCCGCGTGGGCCTCACGGTGAACAGCTGGATTGAGGAGCAGAATTTCCCGTCGTTCGGGGCCGGCACTATTCTGCAACAGGCGTATCGCCAGGCACCCACTACGCCGGTGCGCTTCAGCAACGGCTACCCCTCGGGCTACATCGGCCAGTCGCTCATCGGCGAAATCTACGGCAGCGGCTACCAGATTAACCAGAACCCGAGCACCCAGGCGCAGCTGCTGATTGAGCAGCAACTGCCGTTCATCAAGGGCCTGAGCATCAAGGGTACGGCGAGCTTCGACCCCAAAAACTCGTTTCAGCGCCGGTACGTGACGCCGATTGTTTTTTACAACGTCAACACCAATACCAATCCGTATACCTATAACCAGGGTATTCAGGGTAGCACCAAGCCCAGCTTCAGCCAATACTACGAGCAGGACCGGGCGCTGACCTTCCAGGGCTACCTAAACTACGCCAACACCTTCGGCAAGCACGCCATCACGGGCCTGGCCGTGGTGGAGTCGCGCCGCCTGTACCACCAGCAGTTTTTTGCTCGCAAAATCAACTACAACACCTCGATTGACGAGCTCGACTTCGGCGGCCCGGCCGCCGCAGACGCCACCAACTCCGGCTCGTCGTATGAGACCAAGCAGATTGGCTACATCTACCGCGCCAGCTACGCCTACGACGGCAAGTACCTGCTGGAGGCCACCGGCCGCTACGATGGCAGCTACCTCTTCGGGCC
This sequence comes from Hymenobacteraceae bacterium, assembly GCA_022701825.1. Classification (GTDB taxonomy): domain Bacteria; phylum Bacteroidota; class Bacteroidia; order Cytophagales; family Hymenobacteraceae; genus Hymenobacter. Next base: position 2,190 of record JAKONR010000568.1, read on the forward strand.
CGGCAACCGCTTCGGCTTCTTCCCGGCTTTCTCGGCCGGCTGGCGCCTGAGCGAGGAGTCATTTATCAAGGACCGCATCACCTGGCTCGATAACCTGAAAATCCGCGCTTCGTGGGGGCAGTCGGGCGCTTATCCCTACATTGGCGGCAACATCGCGGCCTTTGAGTACCTCAGCCCCTACTCGCCCGGCGGCGGCGCGGTGCTCGATGGTGCGCCTACGCAAGGCCTGTACGAGGTGCGCCAGGGCAACCCCGGCATCACATGGGAGCGGGCCACCAAGACGGATATCGGCTTTGAAGCCACGCTGTGGAAGGGCTTGCTGAACGTGGAAGTGGACTTTTGCCACGAGAAGCGCGCCAACGTGCTGACCTCGCGCAGCAACGTGCTGCCCGGCGAATACGGCATCGGCGTGGGCCTCGTGAACGCGGGCATCATCACCAACCGCGGCGTGGACTTGACCGTCCGCACCTCGCGCCACTTCGCCAAGAACTGGAACCTCGACGTAACCGGCACGCTGACTTACGCCCGCAACAACCAGGAGCAGATTTACGAAAACGCCTCCACCGCTGACAACCCCAACCGCCGCATTTCGGGCCGCCCCATCGGCACGCAGTTTGGCTTGCAGGCGCTGGGCTACTTCACGGCCGACGACTTCGCGACCGACGGCACCACGCTGAAATCGGGCATCCCGACGCCGACCTTCGGGCCGGTGCGGGCCGGCGACATTCGCTACCAGGACCAGAATGGCGACGGTAAAATCGACGCCAACGACCAGGTGGTTATCGGCCGCCCGCGCACGCCGCAGCTCATCTACGGTGTGGCCCCGCGCCTGACCTTCAAGAACTTCGACGTGGACGTGCTGGTACAAGGCGCAGCCCTGACCAGCTTCTACATGACCGGCCCCATCGTGTGGCCCTTCGACGCCTCCAGCTCGGCTACCGAGCTGCAATACAACGAGTACTGGCGCCCCGACCGCACCAACACGCTGTACCCGCGCCTGACGGGCTCGCCCACCAGCAACAACA
>JAKONR010000033.1 GCA_022701825.1 Hymenobacteraceae bacterium
TAGCCTCGACCTGCGGCCGCTACTGATTGCGTTGGTCAACGGCATCGGCACGGGCAGCTCGACGGTGGTGACCGTGCCGGCCACGCAGGCGCCCGCCACTGGCCCTACCGTGACGGGCTTTCTGCCCACCTCAGCCGCCCTGGGCGCCAGCGTGACGCTTACCGGTACTGGCTTGAGCAAGGCTACGGCCGTGCTGTTTAATGGTACGCCCGCCAGCTTCCAACTGGTGAACGCCACGACGCTGCTGGCCATTGTGCCGGTTGGGGCTACTACGGGACCACTGGCCGTCACCAACAGTGCTGGCACGGGTATGAGCACGGCTAGTTTTACCGTAAAGGCCACCGTCGCACCGACGCCGACGCTCACCGCCTCACTCGCGCTTTCGCTGGCGCAGATAACCCTAGGGGCCAGTGTTGGCTACAGCATCACGCCCGCGGGGGGCACGGCCCCCTACACCTACCAGGTAACTGCTACTGACGTGAGCACTGGCGCTACCTACGCGCTGGGCTCTGCCAAGTCCGGCACCTGGCAGCCGCCTGCCGCTGACCAATACCAAGTAGATGCTACCGTCACTGACAGTAGCAACCCGCCGCAGGGGGTAGACACGGCCACGCGCTACCTGAACGTAGTGGCGGCAGCAAACCGCATTCCCGTTGCCGATGCCGGCCAAGACGTAACTATCCAATTGCCTACATCCTCGGTGGCACTGATGGGTACGGCCAGCGACCCCGATGCGGGCGACACGCTTACCTACGTCTGGCGCCAGATTACGGGGCCAAGCAACGCCGCTGGCCTGCCTGCCACTTCGCTCAACGTCGTAGCTAGTGGCCTGGTGGCTGGCGCCTACCAATTTGGCTTCCGCTCTACCGACAATCACGGCGCGCAGTCAAGGGAAGATTTTGTAGTCGTGACGGTAAACGCGGCTAACAACCAGCCGGTAGTTTACACGGCACAGTCAGCCGACTTCACCAATAATGCCTACGACGAGGCTATTGCCGGCACCACGGCCCGGCGCCGCTCGGCTGGGGCAGCCGTTACCCACAGCTTCCCCAACGGCCTACCTGCCTACGCCGACATTACGCTCTACTCGCGGGTCTATGGCCAGACCTACGCCACCTCGCAGGTCGGCGTAAGCGTGAGCGTCGATGGCAGCTATACCGGCATTGCCAATCCCACCGCCGCCAGTACCGAGCAAACTATTCGTGCTACTCTCTCGGCGGCCAGCGGCAGCCATACTGTGCGCTACACCGAAGGGCTACAGGAAGAGCTTAATAACCTCGACTTTGCTGGTACGGCCATCAAGAGCATCACCTACCCGGCTGGCACCAACTATTCGGTCGTGGCACCAGCCAGCACAGGCCGGCGCTTCTTTGTCGATGATACCGACAGTATTGGCGTGGGCGCAGGTACGCTCAACGCCGCTACGGATAGCTTTCAAGCGCAGCTTGGCCTGCGTTTCCCCGCCCTTGAGCTGGTTGCCCTCGGCGCAGGTCGGCGGCGCATCGATACCAGCTACGACACGAGCGCCAAGACGGACGCTATGCGTGCCCGGCTCAACAGCCTGGCGGCTCTGGGCACGCTGGAGGCGTACACGTTTCAAATGACCTACAACGATGCGGCCAACGGGGGCACGCTGGCCAACAGCGCCAGCCTAGCCGGCGCCTGGCTGGATATGGTGCATGCCGACCACCCGAGCACCAAAATTGTGCTGCAAACGGCGCTGCCCTCGGCCAACGACGCGGCGCTGAACCTACCGGCCTGGCGCACGGGCCTCGCCAATCTGGCCAACTCCCGTAGCTGGCTGAAAATTATCGACGGCTTTGCGCTGCTCGATGACCCCACGGCCGGTAAGGACACTGTAGATGGCGTGCACCCCGGCACGGCATCTGTGGCTATCAAGTATGCCCCGCGCTGGTTTAATGCCTATACCGGCACGGCGGCCACGCTGGACGTGCCGGTGCTGCTGCACGCCTGGGAGGGCAGCAATACCCCCGCGACATGGTACGACCAGGGCACCGGCGCCCATCATGCCGGCCAGCCCAACGCAACTTACCAGCCGCAGCTCGTGGAAAACGGGGTATTTGGCAAGCGCTCCTACTACTTCCCCCGCGATGGCAACCTGCGCTTTATGACCTTGCCGCCGCTGGCCAGTGGCAGCGCGGCCCGCACGTTGATAGCTGCGATGCGTACCGCCACCAACGACCTCGGCCAATTTGGGTCTGACTGCGCCCGTGGGCGCATTGCTGCCCCTATTTTCGGGGGGGTATCTGATGGGCAAGGCGGCGTAACGGCTGCCGGCTATTATGCCGAGGTGAGCAATGGCGCAGCCAACGGCTTTAAGGGTTCGCTGATTCCGGTGGGTACCGATGTGATTGCGGCGTTTGCCTTCGGTACCGATAACACCGAAGTGACTATTTACACCGCGGCCGGCACGACTGTAAACAACTACCCCGTCACGGTCACGCAGCTCAGCACGGAGGTGCGGCTAGGGGCGGCTATTGACCTGCTCACCAGCGGGCAAGGCCAGTTCTTTGGTCTGATGGGCGCGTTTGAGATTCATCCCGGCAAGCTCACGCAAAGTCAGGTGCAGGCCCGCATTAGCGCGCTCACCGCCAACAGCGTGCCACAACCTGCGCTCCAGACCATTGAGCAGGACCAGTTTACGGCCACTGGCAGTTGGCAGCAGGCCGGCGGGCAGGGTGGCACTGGTGATGGAGTCGTGGACTACAGCAACGTAGGTGGCAGCACCAAGAGCACCACGGCTACTGTTCAGTACATCGAACTCTACGCCGGGCGGGGCTCAGGCAACCAGCGCTGGACCCTTACGCGTGTCAGCGATGGGGCAGTAGTGTACGACCGCACTTTCAATAACACTTCGCTCAGCAATGCCCCGCAGCTAGCCGACTTTTACGATACGGGCATCACCGACACTTACCGCGTGGATATCATTATTGTCAACTCGGACTTTGGTAACTACGACCTGGTAAAGAAACGCTAACACTAAAAAAGCCCCGCCCACTCGGCGGGGCTTTTTCGTGCGCCTAGCAAGAAAACCCCGCCCCCGGCTTTTGCCAGTAGGCCCGCCCCCGCAACAAAACCCGGCGCCGGGCTTCTGTTTGCATGCCCCGCGCCAGCTCTTTTCGTGAAATTCTAACCGACGTAGGCGGGGCTATCTGCCTCTCCATGCTGCGGCAGCTCGACAACGGCCCTTACGGCGGCCTGCGCAAAAACAGCGCCCTGCGCAAGCAACTGCTGAGCGCTTCGGCCGTGCAGGTGACCCAGCAGCGCGGCGTGGGCGGCCAGTTCGGGAATCTAGGGTTGCAGATTATCGCGCAGGACTACTTGCAATGGCTCGACACTGGCCGCAAGCCGGGCGGTAAGAAAGTGCCCATTGCCGCCCTCATTCAGTTCGTGCGCAATCGCGGCCTCAACCGGGGCAAAAATGGCCGTTTCACGGGCGCGGCCTCCATTAATTCCATTGCCTGGGCGATTCAGCGCAGCATCTGGCTGCACGGCATCAAGGGCCGGCACTTCATCGACCCCGCGTGGGCGCTCGGCGCCGAGGTGCTCGACAAGCTGCTCGACGAAAGCGCCCTCGACCTAATGAGCCGCTCGCTCGACGCCCAATTCAAACTATTCAGCACTAAGAAGTAATGCCGACCGCGCCCTTTATTGTCTCCGTTACCTACACCCAGCCCACGGCGACGGTGCCCACCGGCACGCTCACGATACTCGCCGACCTGGGCGATAGTGTCGGGCCGCTCACCTTCGAGATACCCGGCGTGACCAATGGCATTGTGACCTACAACGCGCCGGCCGGCTACGGCCAGTACGCCTACACGCAAAGCGGCGTGCCGCCCGGCACCTACGACGCCTTCCTCTACGACGCGGCCCCGGCCGCTCAGCGATTCGACACGCTCCAATTTTCGGTTAAAATCAACCCGGCGCCGCTTAGCGTGCGCGGGTGCACCGACCCCGACGCCGACAACTACGACCCGCTGGCCACGGTGGACAACGGCAGCTGTAACTACACCGTGCGCGTGCTGGCTGCCGACCTGCCCGAGCTGGCGCCGCTGGGCGTGCCGCTGCGCGTGGCCCTGCGCTCGGCGGCCGTGGTGGGGGCCGTGGCTGCGCCGGCTACGGCCCTGCTGGAGCTGGCCAACCTGGGCACCGCCATTGGCGTGCAGGTGCGCGTCAACGGCTACCTATTCAGTTCCGGCCCCGTCATCGTGCCCGGCCGGTTCCGCGATGCCGCCAGCCTCGTGGCCGCCCTGCGCGCCCAGCCGGTACTAGCGGCGGGCTACGAGTTCAGCCAGCCCGCGCCTACGCAGGTACTGGTGCGCGCCCGCACGCCGGGCCTACCGGGCACGCCCACGGTTACCACCAGTGACGCCACGCTGCTGAGCATCACCAGCACGCCGGGCGTAGCGGGCCTGCACAGCGAGCGCCGCTTGCGCTGGGGCTGCTACGTAGAGGTTTGGGCCGGCTGCGGCAACGTGTTCGGCGGGCCGGTGGATAAGAAAACCGCCGTGCTGGCGCAGCGGCTGCCGCTCGACTACCGGGCCGGCAACTCCTACGAGTTCGACATCGCCAGCGTCCTGCGCCAGTTCACGGGCCACGCCTACCCGCTGGCCGATGGCTCGTGCCCTGACCGGCTCGTGTCGTACTTCCTGCGCTACGGCGAAGAGTACGCCGACAGCCCCACCGACCTGCGCCGCCCACGCTCGACCTACGAGAGCCCGGTAGCGTGGGGCCTCGAAGCGATGGAAGTACCCGCGCCCGTGGGCGGGCTGCGCGTGCTCAGTGCCCGCCCCTCGCCCTGGCAGGTGGCCCTTGGCGACCGGCTGCCCGTGGCCGTGCTGGCCCCGCCCGCCAGCGCGGCCGCGCTCGTGCTGCGCTCGCGCCTGGCCACCACCCGCGCCACCACCGACGCCCAGCTCGCCCGGCCGGTGGCGCTGGGCGTAGTGACGCAGGGCAACGTGCTGGCCGCACCGGCTGGCACGCTGGCCGGCCAGTTGCGCCTAGGTGGCAGCGTGCTGGCCAAGCTCGACTTTGTAGCCAAGGGGCAACTGCTCACGTTCGTAAACCGCCAGGGCGGCACCGATTCGGTGCGGTTCAGCGGGCTGCCTGACGAAAACAGCAAGCGCACGGCTGCCAGCTACACCAACAGCGCCGGCCCGCAGAACCTGGCGGCTGAGCAGGCCCTGCCTACGCGCCTCAACAGCGGCCGGCTCGACCGCGCTACCTGGGACTGGCTGCGCCGCGAGCTCGGCACGAGCCCCACGGCCTGGCTCGACACGCCGGACGGGGCGCTGGCCGTCATGATTACCGACGTAGTGCCCGACCCTGACGCCAAAACGGGCGAATACTACCTCGCCGTGGACTATCAACCGGCGCCCGTGCGGGGCCTGAGCAACTAAGATGCGCCCGCTCTTCCTCACCATCAACGGGCTGGCCGTTGACCTGCCCGCCAACCCGCGAGGCCTCATAAAGTACAGCCAGGCGCGCAGCGCGCTGGCCGATATTGCCGCGCGCGTTGGGGAGTTTTCGTACTCGCTTACGCTGCCACCGACCCACCGCAACGCGCAGGCCTTCGGGGTAGACAAGTTGCACCCGCTGGCCCTACATAAGTTCGGCCCCTACACCGATTTTGCTTACGAGCTGCGCTGCGAGGGCCGCGTATTTGCCGGCACCTTCCGGCTAAGCAGCCTCAAAGGCGGCTACACCGGCACGCTGATTGGCGAGGGCCTCTCGTGGGCGCTGGAGCTGGGCGATAAGAAGCTCACCGACCTCGAATTTTCGCCCGTCGACTACGACGGTACGCAGCTCGAAACCATTCTAGGGCTCGACTGCGATAGCTCCGATGTGCAATTCCCGCTGGTAGCCTACGGCAATTTCTTCACGCCGCCGACGGCTCGCACAGCGGCCGATGGCTCGACTACGGAGGTGCCAGTCGGGCCGGGCGCCGTGCTCGATTACCCGCTCAGCGTAGACGACTACCCGCCCGGCGTGTACTATGTGAACGTACTACGGCAGATT
>JAKONR010000035.1 GCA_022701825.1 Hymenobacteraceae bacterium
GCCCGGCTAACGCAAGGCGACCTAGCCGCCCAGCTGCTAGCGGGCCAGCCTGCCGCGCGCGTCGATTCGTTCGCCACGTTCTTCGGTCCGCGCTACCTCTCGCGGCTAGGGGCGCCAGCGGGGGCTACTAGCTTCCAAACCCAGCCAAAGCTCAGGGCCAAGGCTGCCGTGAACGCTGGTACTGCTAGATAGCCCATGCGCCCCAGGTCGCCCGAAAGCAGCATGTGCACTACCACCACGGCCAGCAGCGTGCCTTCGGCCCAACTCAGTACCGGGGCCAGCGCCCGCCGCCCGCCCGGCCGCGCCAGCGCCGCCAGCACCGGCAGCGTAAAGAGCCCGAAAATGCTCAGCAGATAGCCCAGACCCTTGGGCGAGGCGGCGCGCCGTAGCGAGTACGTCAGGTTCTCGACGTGCGCCAGGGCATTGCTGACCGACTCGGTGGGCGGCGCACCGGCCGCTTTGTCTACGTAATAATGCACCGCGCCCAGCGCCAGCAGGCCGCCCGCCAGCGCCGCCGCCTGCCCGCGCCAGCCCAGCGCCCGCCGCCCAAACCACATCAGCCAGGGCAAGAGAAACACGAACGACTCCTTGGCCAGCGGCCCCAGCAGCAAGGCCGCCGCCACGGCCCAGCCCGCTCCCGGCCCGCGCCGCCCGGCGTAGTAGCCGAGCCCAAATACCAGCAAATACAGGCTGTCGGTGAGCGGCAGGCCGGCCGCGTACTCGGCCCAGCGGCTGTTGAGCACGGCCAGCAGCGCCACGCCCGCCGCGCCCGCGCTGGCCCCAGCCAGCCGCGCCGCCCGCCACCAGGTAGCGCCGGCCGCGCTCAGCAACGCGCAGTTCACCAAGAAGAAAGCGAAGCGCCGGGGCCACTCGCCGGCCGGGCGCTGCGGCCATATTTTGCCATAAATGGCGGCCACGGGCCGGGCCAGCGCGCCGGCCGCCGCCGGCACCAGCACCCGGTAGCGGCGCGTGATGCTCACGCTGTCGGCGCGGCCGGCGGCCAGGCGCAGGTAGCTGCGCGTGTCGAGCGAGTGCGAAAAATCGTAGTGCACGTACATGGGGTAGGCCAGGTTGAGCAGCGCGCCCAGGCCCAGCGCCCACGGCAGCAGCCAGCGCCGCAGCCGGCCCGGCCCCACCAAAGCCCTCAGCGCCCCCATGCGCTAGGCCGCGGCAAACTTGCGCTCGATGAGCTTGAGCAGCTTGCCCACGTGCTCTTCCTTGCGGCTCCAGTCGTGGCGGTTGGCCAGCTCCTGGCGCACGTAGGCCAGGGCGGCGTCGGCGCTGGGCAGCGTGTCGAGGTGCTCAATGGCGGCGCGATACTCCTCGCCCTCGCCGCTAAACAGCTCATTGATAAAGCTAAAGCGCTGGTTGATGGAAATGGCGTCGCGCAGGCTGGCTACCTTGGGCGCACTGCGCTCGGCCAGCGGCGAAGCGCTGCCCTGGGCACTATGGCGCAGGGTTTCGGCCAGGTGCGGCGCGGCGGGCTGGGTGGCTTTCAGTTTTTCGTAGAGCGGCACCGGGCCGGTGGCCGCGGCAGCGGGTGCCCCCGCGGGCGCGGTTGGCGCCGGAGCCTCTGCGGCGGGCGAAGCAGCAGGCGCAACCGATTTCGGAGTGGGCGCGACTGGTGCCGGACTTGGGGCGACTGCTGCCGGAGCTGGCGCAGCTGGCGCGGGCGCGGCCGCAGCCGCCACCGGCGCTGGTGCCGCCGGCTTGGCCGGACCCTCATCCCACAAATCGGCCTCGGTGAGCGGCAGCAGGGCGCTGAACGCGGCCACGAGGCGCGGCATAGCCCCGGCTGGCGGCGGGTTTTTGGCCTGGTACAGCGCAAAGCGCTGCGTCAGAAAATCGCGGCTCAGCGGGGCGTTGCTGGTGGGCAGGCTGTCGATAAAGCGTTGGTAATAGTCCTTGTCCTGGTCGAGGTAGCGCAGGCCGTCGCGTAGCTGAGCCAGGGGCACGGGCTCGTCGGTATCGGCGTTGGGGGCGGGCAGCAGCAGATGCTCGAAGGCTTGCGCGGGGCTGGCGGCCAGCAGCAGCGTATCGGCGGCGGCCTGGGCCAGCAGGGGCTCCAGCGCCGCCCGGTCGAGGCGAATGTGGCGCGAAAGCACGTTCATAAACTGCGTGAGCGCCGTGCGCACAGCCTCGGCCTCAAAGTCAAAATAGGGGCTGCGCAGGCTTTGGGCCTCGTGCTGCCAGCGGCCCAGCAGCTGTCGCAGCACCAGCAGGTTGAGCTGGCGCACGGGCGTAAACTTGAGCAGCGCCGGGCCGTCGAGGGTGGCATCGGGCTGGGGGCCAAAGTGCTGCTGGCATAGCCGCTGCGCGAGCCGGCGGCCGTAGTGCTCGCACTTGGCGAGGCTATATTCGTCCTGCATAATGCTGCCGGATTGGTCCGGTTCTTTTCGCCGCCAAGTTAGCCACAAATGCCCCTGCTGACCATCGAGAACCTGCCCGGCCCGCCCGTGCCCGTGCCCACCGGCACTACGCTGCTGGCCGCCCTGCACCGCGCCGGCCACGACTGGCCGCACGCCTGCGGGGCGCGGGGCCGCTGCACTACCTGCCGCGTGCAAGTGCTGGCCGGGGCCGAAAACCTCACGCCCCCCACCGCGTCCGAGCTACGCTACCAGGCGCTCGGCCGCCTGCTGCCCACCGAGCGCCTCACCTGCCAGGCGCGCCTGCCCGCCGGCGAGGTGCTGGCCCGCGTGCCCGAGGCGGCCAAGCTGCCGCACGTCGCGTATTTGGGGTAACTTCGTGGTGTACTTTCGCGCAGTGTTCCGCAGTGTTTTTCTTAGTAGGGCACTGCGAAACACTGCGTTTTAACACCCCGAAACACTGCGCGAAATATAAATGCAGGAGGCTAATCCTCGTCTCTTTATCACCCGCTTACCTTGTTTACCGAGCCCCATCGCCCCGTTGATTTTTTGCGCCGCCGCGGGTGGCTGGAGGTCGTGTGCGGCTCCATGTTTTCGGGCAAAACCGAGGAGCTGATTCGCCGCCTCACCCGCGCCCGCATCGCCCGCCAGCGGGTCGAAATCTTCAAGCCCGCCCTCGACACGCGCTACCACGACCGCGACGTGGTGAGCCACAACCAAAACAGCATCCGCTCGACGCCGGTGCAGTCGCCCGCCGAAATCCTGCTGCTGGCCGGCGGCGCCTGCGACGTGGTAGGTATCGACGAGGCCCAATTTTTCGACGAAACGCTGGTGGAAGTGTGCCGGCAGCTGGCCGACCAGGGTATCCGCGTCATCGTGGCGGGGCTCGACATGGACTTCCTGGGGCGGCCTTTTGGGCCCATGCCCGCGCTGCTGGCCACCGCCGAGTTTGTGACCAAGGTGCACGCCGTGTGCGTGTGCTGCGGCGAGCTGGCGGCGTATTCCTACCGCCTCTCGGCCAGCGAAAGCCAGGTGCTGCTGGGCGAGGCTGAGGCCTACGAAGCCCGCTGCCGGCCCTGCTACCTGGCTGGCCCGGCCGCCCGCCCGCTCATCGAGGCGGCGCGGGCCAGTGTTGCGCGGACTTTGTAGTCCGCGTTCAGTTGGGAGGTAAAACGCGGGCTTTGCAGCCCGCGCAACTTTAGCCCGGCGCACTAAGCGCGCCGGCCCGGCGTTAGGGCCGGGCACACTTCTTCGCTTCTGCATTTTCCGTTGCTTATGCGCTACTTCTCCTCGCTGCTGTTGGTTTTTAGCTTGTGGGTGCTGGCCGCCCGTGCCCAAAACGTGGCCTACGGCGACTGGCAGCTGCACCTGCCCGCCAGCCAGCCCAAAACCCTGGCCAATGCCGGCGACCGCCTCTACGTGGCCGACCAGTCGTCGTTTTATTACTACGATAAGGTGCTGAATACCACCCAGCGCCTCTCGTGGCGCGAGGGCCTCAGCGACGTGGGCGTGAGCGCCGTGGCCTACGACTCGGCCAGCCGCCAGGTGATAGTGGCGTACCAAAACGGCAACCTCGACCTGCTGCAGCCCGACGGCCGGGTGAAAAACGTGACCGATATCCTGCGCAAAAACGTGCAGACGGCCAAAACTATCACCCAGATTCAGACTTACAACGGCCTGGCTTACCTGGCCAGCAACCTGGGCCTGATAGTGGTGGACCTGGCCCGGCTCGAAGTGCGCGACACGTATAGCAACATCGGCCCCGGCGGGCAGGCCATCACGGCCTACGCCACGGCCGTGGTGCACGATACTATTTACGCCAGCACGTCGGCGGGCGTGCTGCGTGGGCGTATTAGCTCGGCCGTGAACCTGCTCAACTACCAGAGCTGGACCAAGGAGCTGCCCAACCCCGCCGTTCCGGGCGACAACGCGGAGCAGCTCCTGACCTACCGGGGGCACGTGTATGGGCAAATAAGATTTCGCGGCGTGTATTGCCTGTCGGGCACGGGCGCGGCGCGCGGCTGGCGCGTCCTCAATGGCAGCTACGGCGACATCGTGCGCCGCCTGCGCCCCAGCCGCACCGGCCTGCTGATTTCGTTTGACAATGCCGACCTGCGCAGCTTCAACCCAACTACGGCGGCCGTGAGCACCGTGCTGCCGCGGGCGGCCATCGGCAACTTCGCCTACGACATGGTGCGCGAGGCCGACGGCACCAGCTACGTGGCCAGCCTCGACCGGGGCCTGCTGCGCTTTGCCCCCGGCACCAGCAGCAACCCCGAGGTTATCCGGCCCAACTCGCCGGCTACGGCCAATGCCTACGGCCTGCTGGCCGACGCCGCCACCAATTCGGTCGCCGTGTTCAGCGGTGGCTACAGCGGCGACAATGGCTTGCAATTTGGCCGCCGCGACGGCTTTTACGAATACCAGAACAACCAGTGGACCAACTACACCAGTACCAACCACCCGTCGGCCAGTAGTTTCCCCAATCTGCTCGATATGTCGCACGGCGCCCGCACGCCCGACGGCACGCTCTACGTGGCCAGCTACGGCAACGGCCTGCTGCAATGGCAGGGGCTGGGCAAGTTCCGGCAGTTTACGGCTGGCCAGCCGGGCGTGCCTTTGCGCAGCAGCCTCGACCCCGAAGCCAGCAACCTCGACTACGTGCGGGTGCCCGACGTGGCCGCCGACCCCGGCGGCAACTACCTGTGGGTGGTAAACCGCCACCAGCGCACCCGCGTTTCGGGCCTCTTCCGCTACCAGCCAAGCGCCGATAAGTGGACGGTGGCCCCATGGTTCGACGGCTCCGACAACCTCGATCGCGTGGTGGTCGACAACTACGGCAACCCCTGGGCCACGCAGTCGCGCAAGGGCGGCGCGGGCGTGGTCATGTACGATACCACCAGCCGCCAAGGCTTCAGCTTTGGCACCGCCACTACCAGCGGCTTGGTCTACGGCATTGCCCGCGACCGTACCGGCAGCATCTGGATTGGTACCGCCGATGGCGTGAGCTACTACGGCGACCCCAGCCAGGTCAGCCGGGCCCTGGCCACCGGCGCAGCCGTGCCAGGCTTCAGCCTGCCCTACGTGCGGCGGGGCACGGGCAGCGGCTACCCGGTGCTCTTCAACACGGTGGTGCGCTGCATTGCCGTGGACGGGGCCAACCGCAAGTGGTTTGGCACGCCCTCGGGCCTGTGGCTGTTCAGCCCCAACGCCGACGAGGCGCTGCTGCATTTCACCACCGATAACAGCCCACTGCCCAGCAACAGCATCGTGGACGTGGCCGTGAACGACAAAACCGGCGAGGTGTTCGTAGCTACCGACGGCGGCGTAGTCAGCTACCAGGGTTCGGCCAGCCTCACGGAAGGCGAGCCGAGCTGCGCCGAAGTCTATCCTAACCCCGTGCTGCCTGATTTCGTGGGCCAGGTCGGCATTCGGGGGCTCGTCAACGATGCCTACGTCAAGATAACCGACGTGGCCGGCCACCTCGTCTACAGCACCCGCGCCGCCGGCGGCACCGTTACCTGGGACCTCAACGACGCCCAGGGCCGCCGCGTGCGCTCGGGCGTGTACCTGGTGCTCACCTCCGATGCCGAAGGCAAAAACGCCTGCGTAAGCAAAGTGGCGGTGCTCTCTAAATAAGTATGAAGTATGAGTTATGAATTATGAGTTGGCGAGAATGTCGCGCCAGCTCTTATGGGCATTGCCAATTCATAATTCATAACTCATAATTCATAATTAAAAAACCATGTTGATAAAGACCCGCGGCATCGTCCTGAGCTTTCTCAAGTACCGCGAAACCAGCATCATCGCCCGCATCTACACCGAGCGGCGCGGCGTGCAGAACTACATCGTGAACGGCGTGCGCAAGGCCAAGCCGCCCGGCCGCATCGCCCTGTTTCAGCCCCTCACGCTGCTGGAGCTGGTGGCCTACGTGCCGCGCCAGGGCAGCGACCTCACCCGCCTCTCCGAGTTTCGCTGCGCCGAGCCCTTCCGCACCCTGCCCTACGAAATGCGCAAGAGCAGCGTGGCCCTCTTCCTGAGCGAAGTGCTGAGCAAGGCCATCCGCGAGGAAGAAGAAAACGAGCCGCTGTTCCGCTTCCTGCACGATTCCATCCTGGCCTTCGACGAGCAAACGGTGGGCACCGAAAATTTCGCGTTGCTCTTTTTGCTGCACCTGGCGGGCCACCTGGGCTTCGGCATCCGCACCGGGGCCGAGCTGCTCGACCAGATAGTGCTGGCCGGCACCGCCCTCGGCCCCGGCCAGGGCAGCGGTATCGCCACGGTGCGCCTGCGCGAGTTCGAGCAGTATTTTGATGAGCTGCTGCACGCGCCCGCCACCAGCACTATCCCCAGCGGGCACGTGCGCCGCGAGTTGCTCACGGTCGTCATTCGCTACTACCAGCTGCACATCGAAGGCTTTGGCGAAGTAAAATCGCTGGAAGTGCTAAGCGAAGTGCTTAGCAACTAGCTACTCAGGTGCACAAAGAGCCGCTTCCAGTTGCAGGAAGCGGCTCTTTGTGTTTAAAATGTGTTTGCTCTGCCCGACAAGGCAAGTTCAACACTACTTCTTCACGGGTGCCTTCTTGGCGCCTGCGGCTGCTTTCTTAGCGCCCACGGCCGGCTTTTTGGCCAGTGCTTTCTTGGCTGGCGCAGCGGTAGTAGCCGCCTGCGGCGTGGGCGTGCCCGTGATGTTCACCAGCTCCACGTCGAAGCTCAGGATGGCGTTGGCCGGGATGTCGGCGCCCGCGCCGCGCTCGCCGTAGCCCAGCGGCGACGGAATGTAGAGTGTGGCCTTGCTACCCTTGGGCAGCGCCGCGATGCCCTGGTCCCAGCCCTGAATCACCTGGCCCTGGCCCAGCACGAATTCAAACGGCGTGTCGCCGTGCCGCGACGAGGCGTCAAACTCCTTGCCCGTGGCCAGGATGGTGCCGCGGTACTTCACGCTCACCGTCTGGCCCTTTTTGGGAGTCACGCCCGCGCCGGGCTTGGTGATGACATACCAGGTGCCGCCGGGCGTCTTTTTGGCCTTCAGATTGAGTTTGTTTTGCTTGAGGTAAGCTTGGATGGCAGCGTCGTCCTGCACGAGCAGCTTGGCCTCGCGGGCTTTGGCGCCGCGCTGCTGTTCGGCCATCATCTTCTGTTGCTCGGCCATCATGGCTTGCTGGCGGGCCTGCATTTCCTCCATCGACACCAGCTCTTTGGGCACGATGGTGAGGCGCAGGCCGCTACCGGCGCGGCGCACGAAGGGCGGCACCGGCTGGCGCATCTGGGCAAAGGCCGAGTCGGCGTTGAAGCGGAACACGGCGCTGTCGCCGGGCACGAGCAGGCTCATGGCTTCTTCTATCGAGCCGTGGCGAGGCGCGGTGGGGGGCAGGCCCACCGGCACGGGGCCGGGCTGCCGCTGGCGCGAATCCATCAGCAGCGAGTCGCGGTCGGTGCGGTATTGCAGGTGCACGAGCAGCACTTTGCCGGCGCGGCTGGCGTAGGGCGCGTCGGTGGCCGGGTCCAGCCTTTTGGGCGCGTATTGCCCCGCCGCGTCGCGCCGGAACAGCTTGTACTCGGTGGTGCTGCCTGGCAGGGCCGTGAAGCCGGGCGCCGGGGTGGTTTGGGCCGAAGCCAACTGCGTGAGCCCCAGGGCTCCGGCTAGGAAAAATAAACGCCGCATAAGGAAAGGTGCAAAAAAGAAAAGCTGGCCGTAGCCAAAACAAAAGTGGTGCCCCGGCGCAACGCCCAGGCACCACTCTACTCAAAACCCGCTGAAGAAAGAGCCGGAAACCAAAACCGCCGCACCCTGCGGCGCGGCGGTAAAAGTCAACTAGCTAGCTTATTTGGTCGGCGCGGCGGACATGGCTGGGGCCGAAGGAGTAGCCGGCGTGTCCTTGATGTCTACCAGTTCCACGTCGAAGCGCAGGGGCGAGTTGGCGGGTACGTCGGCACCCGCGCCGCGCTCGCCGTAGGCCAGCGACGACGGAATGAGCAGCGTCGCCTTGGTGCCCTTGTTGAGCATGGACACGCCTTCGTCCCAGCCCGGAATCACCTGGCCGCGGCCGGTGGCGTAGGTAAACGGCTGCCCGCCGTGCTTGGCCGACGAGTCAAACTCCTTGCC
>JAKONR010000037.1 GCA_022701825.1 Hymenobacteraceae bacterium
TGCCGGGCGGGGCGCCTCACCCCCCGGCCCCCGCTCCGAAAAGGAGAGGGGGAGCCGACCGTAAGCACACGTAAGCGGTCGCAAACAGGCGGCTGGCTCCCCCTCTCCTTTTCGGAGAGGGGGCCGGGGGGTGAGGCGCCCCGCCCGGCAAGCCCGTGTACAACAGCCTCTTTAACGCCAACGGGCGAGCCAACCAATGGTCGGCTCGCCCGTGGTGCGAGAGAGAAGGGGCCAAAAACCCGCCCTACTGCCAGCCGCCGCCCAAGGCCCGGTACATGTTCACCGTGGCGTTGAGCTGCTGCATCCGGGTTTCGGTGAGGTCGAACTTCGACTCGAGCGCGTCGCGCTGCGTGAAGAGCACCTCAGTGTACTCGGCCCGCACCGCCCGGAACAAGCTGTTGGAAATGCGGATGGACTGGCTCAGGGCCTGCACTTCGAGCAGCTTGGCGTCGTAGCTCTTTTGCAGGTTGCCGATGTTGGCGAGCTGGTTGGCCACTTCCACGTAGGCATTCAGCACGGTGCGGTCGTAGTTGTACACGGCTTGCAGCTGCACGGCATTGGCGCTGTAGTAGAGGGCCTTAATGCCGTTGCGGTTGATGAGCGGCGCGGTGAGGTCGCCGGCCAGGTTATACAGCATCGACTGGGGCGAGGTGAAGAGCAGGCCGGGCTTGAAGGCCTCGAAGCCCGCCCCCGCCGAAATGCCCAGCGAAGGGTAGAAGTTGGCGCGGGCCACCTGCACGTCGAGCTTGGCAGCCACGAGCTGCTGCTCGGCCTGCCGGATGTCGGGGCGGTTGCTGAGCAGCTGGGCCGGCAGGCCGGTTTGCAGCACGGGCGGCGTTTGGGTGTTGAAGGTCTGGTCGTCGCGCACGATGGGCTGCGGGTAGCGGCCGGCCAAAAAGTTGAGGTGGTTCTCGGTTTCGGTGATGCGCTGCTGCGTTTTGTATTGCAGGCTAATCGTATTTTGCACCTGGGCCTCGAAGCGCTTCACGGCCAGCTCCGTCACGCGGGCATTTTCCTTCTCCTGGCGCACGATGCGCAGGGCGTTTTCCTGAATCTCGATGTTTTGCCGGATGATGGCCAGCTGATTGTCGAGGGCCAGCAGCTCGTAGTACGAGTTGGCCATCTCGGCAATCAGGTTGGTAATCATAAAATTCCGGCCCTCGACCGACGCCAGGTAGCGCGTGGCGGCCGACTTGCGGGCGTTGCGCAGCTTGTGCCAGATGTCAACTTCCCAGCTGGCAAAAACCCCGATTTGGTGGTTGGCCAGCGGGGTGGGCGTGCGGCGGTCGGGCTGAATGTCGATGGCCTCCTCGGTAGCCCCTTGCAGGGTGTAGCGGCCGGGCTTTTCAAGCTCCGAGCGCACGCCCAAACTCACCGAGGGCAGGTAGTCGCCGGTGCGGGCCCGGATTTCGTTGCGGGCCAGCTCCAGCTCCTGGGTCGTGATGTTGAGCTCCTGGTTGCGCTGCAAGGCCGAGTCGATGAGCGCCACCAGGTTAGGGTCGGTGAAGAACTGCCGCCAGCGCGTGCGCGCCGAGCTGGTGCTGTCGGTGGGCGCGCCCGCGTAGGAGGCGGGCGTGAGGCGGGCGGGGGTGCGCTGCGCCAGCTCGGGCAGCTTGCAGGCCCCCACCGCCAGCGCGAGGCCGGCGGCGGCGAGGCCCTGGTAAATGCGTCGTTTAAGCATGAGATACACCTTCTTCGTCCACTAATACGCGGGGCTCAACGCCCTCGCTGATGGGATACTCGTTCTCATCGTCGATGAGCTTGCTGTTGGCGGCCATTGTCCCGAAGACATAGTACAGGCCCGGCACAATGATGACCCCAAATACCGTCCCGAAGAGCATGCCGCCGAGCGCGGCGGTGCCGATGGTGCGGTTGCCGATGGCGCCCGCCCCGGTGGCAATCACCAGCGGGATAAGCCCGGCGATGAAGGCAAACGAGGTCATGAGGATGGGCCGGAAGCGGGCCTTGGCGCCGGCAATGGCCGCCTGGCGCACGCTCAGGCCGTGCTCGTGCTCCTGCACCGCAAACTCGACTATCAGCACCGCGTTCTTGCCCAGCAGGCCCACCAGCATCACGAGGCCCACTTGGGCGTAGATGTTGTTGGCCAGGCCCGTGAGCTTGATGAGCAGGAAGGCCCCGAAGATGCCGGCCGGCAGCGACAGGATAACGGCCAGCGGCAGCAGGAAGCTTTCGTACTGGGCGGCCAGCACCAGGTACACGAAGGCAATCACGATGAGGAAGATGTAGATGGCCTCGTTGCCGCGCGACGACTCGTCCTTCGACAAGCCACCCCAGTCGATGTCGTAGCCGCGGGGCAGGGTTTTGGCCGCCACTTCCTGCACCGCCTTGATGGCCTCGCCCGAGCTGTAGCCCTGCGCGGCGTCGCCGCGGATGCTGGCCGTGGTGTACATGTTGTAGCGGTTAATCTCGTTGGCGCCCTGGCTCTTCTCGATGCGCATAAAAGCCGAGAACGGCACCATTTCGCCCTTGTCGTTTTTCACCCACATGTCCAGGATGT
>JAKONR010000097.1 GCA_022701825.1 Hymenobacteraceae bacterium
TCGGCGGCCCGCAGCACGTCGCCGTGAAACTTGGGGTCGGCCGAAACCGACGGGATGCGCAGCCAATCAAGCAGTTCTTCAAGAAACCGGTGCTGGTGCTGGGTTAAATAGGCAGGTGTGGGCATAAGGATGCAGGAAAAGTATCCATACAAAAGTACGGCTTGGCTTCGAGCGTCATGGCTGATTTGAGGATGCTAGCCTTCCGAAGTGTAATTTACTCCCCAAGTTAGCTTAGATACTCGCCTAGCTGCCGAAAATTTGGTACTAAATCCCCGAGCGTATTGCCTCGGCTCGCAGCAGCAGCTACCGAACGCATTTCTGCTAGCTGCGCTGCTGATGCCGGAGCGCGCCTGGCTGTACTCGCCGCGCCCGGCGGGCTGCCCCAAATGCCTCTTTTCGCATCCTAATTGCCGTGCTCCAAGCGGCGCGCAAGCAGGTTGCTTGCTGCTAAGCCTCGGCGGCCAGCCTGCGCACCGGTAGCGGCTGCCAACCAACAGGCGCGCCTACCGCTTGCCCCACAGTGGCACGCGGCTCTCGGTGCCCGCCCGCAGCCGGCCGATGTTGGCGCGGTGCGTGTAGATGAGCATGGCCGCCAGCACAAAGCCGAACCAGATTTGCAGCGTATTGGCGGGCCGAAAAGCGGGCAAAAGCTGCAAAAATGCGAACGCCACGCCCGCCGTCATGCTGCTCAAGGACACGTAGCGCGTGGTGCCCAGCACCACCAGAAATACCAGCAGCGCCACGCCCACCGTGGCCGGCGCGATGGCCAGCATCATGCCCAGAATGGTGGCCACGCCCTTGCCGCCCCGAAACTGCGCCAGCACCGGGTAGATGTGCCCCACCACCGCCAGCACGCCGCAGGCCAGCCGGAAATAAAACAGGTTTTCGGGAGCGATAACCTGCTGGCTCAGCAGCCAATTGGGCAGAAAATACGCCGCCGCAAAGCCCTTGAAGGCATCGAACAGCAGCACGAACGTACCGGCTTTTTTGCCCAGCACCCGGAAGGTATTGGTGGCCCCGGCGTTGCCCGAGCCGTGCTCGCGGATGTCGGCCAACTCAAAAAACCACCGCCCCACCCACAGGGCCGTCGGGATGGAACCAAGCAAGTAAGCGGCCAGCAGCGCAAGAACGAGGTAGAGCATGAGTAGGATGGGTTGAAAACAAAAGTACCCCGAAGGCGGCCTTCGGGGTACTGAAACTAGTTAATCGTCCGCCGCGGACAGCCGCGCAGCCTACGAGTCGCCGAATGGGTCGTCTTCGGCTTTTTTCTTTTTCTTCGACTTCTTGCCGGGGTCAGTAGTCGGCTCGGCCGCTGGGTCGGCGGCGGGGTCAGGCGCGGCTTCGGCCTCCTTTTTCTTCTCCTTTTTCGACTTTTTGCCCGTGTCCTCGGCTGGGGCGGCGCTGGGGTCGGCGGCCGGAGCGGCTTCCTTCTCTTTCGCTTTCTTGGCGGGCTCGGCGGCCGGGGCGGGCGCTGGGTCGCCATCGGCAAAGGGGTCGTTGTCCTTCTTCTTTTTCTTCGACTTCTTGCCCGTATCAGCGGCTTCGGTGGTGGGGTCGGCGCTCGGGGGCGGCGTTATTTCGCCATCGCCGAAGGGGTCATCCGACTTCTTCTTTTTCTTCTTGCCCTTGTCGGTGTCCACGTCCGGGGCGGGCTCGGGGGCGGCGGGGCGGGCGGCCAGCTTGCCCGACTTGCCCAGGTACTCGCGCTCGAAGTGCGAGCGGAAGCCATCGACATCGGAATAGTCGCCCAAAAACACGCCGTATTCGGTGGCCGTGCTGGGGTCGCCTTTCGACTTGCCGCCCACCAGGCCATTGAAGGTTTCGCTCGACGACATGGCCACCACAATGTTGTTGGCGTAGCGGATGTAGTACCAGGTTTGCGGGTCGGCCTCCAGGTACACCTCCACCTGGTCGGTCGAGTTTTCGCGCTTGATTTCGATGTAGCCATCCACCAGCGCGTTCAGGCCGCGCTTGTTGATGCCCGCCAGCCCGATTTTACCCACCGAGTACCAGGCCTTTTGCTTGGGGCTCCAGCGCAGGTTGGCCCGGCTCAGGGTCAGGGTATGAATGAGCTTGGGCGACACCGTGCCCAGCAGCGGCGGCACCGTATTGGGCGCGCGGCCGGCGTAGGCTTCGGTGGCCTTGTTGCCGGCCAGCTGCCCTATTTTGTACAGCTCGTTGCTAGAGCCGTCGAGCGCCAATTGGCCGTTTTTAGTCACCTGGCCCAGGTTGGCGGCCATCACGTCCATCGCCTTACTCGATATATTGATGTCGAAGCCCAGCAGCGCATCTACCTGGTAGCGGGCGCTGTCGGAGTTGGCCTGGCCCACGCCCGCCGCCACGATGCCGTAATTTTTGGTATTCTTCACGAAGGCCATCGGCCCACGGAAATTCACCCGGCCGTTGGTTTCGTTGTAGGTCAGTACCGCGCCCTCGTACTGCTTGGGGTCGGCCGCGTCAATCTTCGAGATGCTGTACTCGCCGGTTTTGGCCGCGTAGCGCACCTTGCCCTCCACGGGCAGCACGGGCAGGTCGGCTTCGGTAGCCTTGGCCGCCGCGTAGCGCGGGTACAACTTGTTGTCGGCATCCGAGAGGAAAATGCCCGTTACGAGCTCCGTCCCGTCCTCGGTTTTGGGCTTGGCCAAGGTCAGCACCACGTTTTTGGGGTCGATGCTGTCCTGCACCGCAAACCACTCCGAGGCACCTTTCAGCTTGCCAAATTGCAGCTGCACCTGCCCGTCGAAGATGAGGCCGCGCTTCTGTGAGTTCAGGCTGATGCCACCGCGGTAGCCGATGCTGGGCGCCAGCTGAAACTTCTGGTTGTTGTCTACGCTGGCCGTGGCCGTGGTTGCCAGGCTAATGGGGCCAGCGGCATCGGGCGCCGAGTGGCGCAGCAGCCGGAAGCGCTTCTTGCTGGCCTGGCTCACCAGGGCCGATGAGTCC
Organism: Hymenobacteraceae bacterium; assembly: GCA_022701825.1. Classification (GTDB taxonomy): domain Bacteria; phylum Bacteroidota; class Bacteroidia; order Cytophagales; family Hymenobacteraceae; genus Hymenobacter. The sequence goes on from JAKONR010000097.1 coordinate 2,944, forward strand.
GACTTGAAATTGGTAAACTTCATGGCCACCGAGTCGCCGGTCGCCGTGCGCGAGATGTACTTGGCATCGCCGCTAAAGGCATCGCGCGAAGTCACCGTGATGTTGCCGCCCGTCAGCTTATGGAATTTTTCCAGCGAATCGAGCAGCACCGTGGCCCGGCGCAGGGTCTGGATTTTGCCACCGCCGGCCACCGCCACGCGGCCCGAGTCGGGCACAATCCAGGCATCGGCCACCGCGATGTAGGGCACGCCCTTGGTGGCGAGCAGCGACTTCGCAATATCATACGCCGCCGAGGTGGCCTTGAATTTCAGGCCCTTCTGCTCGGGCCGGGTCGAAGCCACGTAGGCGGCCGTGTTGGCGTCGGTCGTTTTCAGCGTTACCCGCTTCTTCTTAAAGTCCCAGCGCCCCTCACCCAGCCCGGTGCGGAAGCCCGCATACGGCAGGTCGAGGCTGGCCGTGCTGCCCTCGTCGCGCTTAAACTCGGCCACGCCATTTTTCAGGTCGTAGCTGAAATTGGTATCGTTGGCCGTGAGGGCCGGCTTGCCGGCCTGCGCCGATTTCACGCTCAGCACGGCTTTTTTGCCCGAGTACGAGTCGTTTTTAAACGTCAGCGACTCCGAGCGCACGTAGCTCTGCGGGCCGTCGAGGCGGCCATCGCCGCCCAGGCCCTTGGGCGTCAGCAGCATGGCGCCCTTAAAGGTATGGTCGGCGTACATCTTCACCGGGGCAGTTTTTTCGGTCGTCATCAGGTGCAGCGAGTCCGATTTGGCGTTCCAGTTAATCAGGAAGCCGGGCGGCATCGTCACCTTCGGGAAGTTGGGGCCGGCCGCGATGGCGCCCGCCTTGCCCTCGCCGGTCAGCGAGTCGCCGTACATCACGAAGCGGTCGCTCTGCAAGGTCGCGCCCAGGTAGGTCACGGTGCCGTCCGACTGCAAGCCCTGCGAGTTGAGGCGCACCTTGGCCCCGCCCGACAGCTTGCCCTTGCCGCCGTACAGGGCGTAGCCGGTGGCCGGCACCACGTGCGTAAAGCCCAGCGAGCCATCTTCTTGGGTCGTCATCGTGGTCTTGATGGGCGGCAGCGCCCGGCTGTGGAACGTACCCACCACGTTGGCCCGCGACTTACCCGTCCCCATCGAGTCAAACTTGAAGGGTGGCACGTCGAAGTACGTGGTCGAGTCGTAGGCCCCACCCAGCACGTCGGGCTTGTTGAAGAATACCGTGGCCCCCGAAGTTGAGTTAAACGCCGGAAACTTGCCCAGCTTTTTGCGCCCCGAGCGGTTTTTGGGGTCGTTCAGAAACAGCCGCCCGCTCTGGGTGTTGCCCTTGTTGGTGAGCGTAAAATCGGTGGGCCGGGCAGCGGCCTTGCCCGCCGTCTTTTTCGGAGCCTTGCTACGAATAGTCAGCGAGTCGATGTGCGGCATATCGATGTAGTAGCCGTCGTAATCGAACTGAAAATCCTTGCCCTTAAACCGATACGCCGACGCAATAACGCGGCCGCTAAACTTCAAATTGCGGTTGCGCTCGATGCGCACCACGCCGCTGTCGGGCCGCACTACCACGGCCGCCGAGTCGTCGGAAAAGCTAAACTGCTCCACGCCCCGCACCAGCAGCTGGTCCGAGCTGAGGTTGAGCGTAGCCGAGCGCCCCGAGCCGGTGAGCGACTTGATGGCGATGTGGTCGAAGTCCTTTTTCTCGCGAGCCGCGCCCACGTAGTGGCGGCCCTTGGGCAGCAGCGTTACCTGGCCGGTTTGGGGCTGCACCTCCACGTAGCCATCGCGGGCCAGGCTCACCACCGCCGAGCGCAGGTTGGCTTCGGGTATCTGCACGGCCTCGGCCACGTCGCGTACCGACATGGTTTGCACCTTACCATGCTCCTGGCTGTAGCCCAGCAGCATCTGCAACGGGTGCAAGTGGTTGATACTCTTCAGCTGCTGGTAGCGAACGTTGGAGAAGAAGTTTTTGCTCTCAAAATCGGCCGACACCTGGTTGGGCGAAGTGTAGATGCTGAAGTTGATTTTAGGCTCGCGCAGGTTCCAAACCACCATTTCAGCCCGCACATCTACCTGGTGGTACGAGTCAGAATACGGCGTTTTGCGGAACGTACCGTCCTCCTGCAACAGCTTGAGGCTTTGCTTGGTCTTCAGGTATTTCAGCTCCACGCCGGGGTGCGTGATGGAGTCGTGCGCGGCCTCGTACAAGGCCACCGCCGCCCGCGTCGTCGTTATCACCGAGTCGCCGAGTAGGTAGTTGCGCGAGGTGGCCCGGAAGCGCCGCTTGCCCTCCTGCTGCACCGTAATGGTGGCCAGCGAGCCATCGAGCGCTGCCGACAGCAGCCGCTCGCCGGCCATCGACAAGCCGCCCTGGTACGTGATGCCCTCGCCCATATTCTTGAGCCGCACATCGTTCGTAAGCGAAATAAAGCGCGGGTAGCCCGTGTCGCCGTTGGCCGGCTTGCGGCGCACGGCCTTGTAGCTCAGCGCGCCTTTCACCGGCGCTTCGACCAGGTACGGGTACGTGAGCGTCACCGGCTGGGCCGTAAACTCGGGCTTGCCCAGGTCAAAGTCAAACGGCCCCAGCTCGGCCGTTACGGGGTTGCCCTTGACCGCCCAAGCCATTTGCCCGCCCGTGGCCAAAAACCGGTTGCTGAGCAGCGCCGCCGTGCCGCTCACCTTGTGCAGCACCAGCGAGTCGCCGGCCGTCCCCATCACGATGTCCGCATCCTTAATCTCAATCACCGGCCCGCTCACGGCCGGCGGGTAGTAGGCCGCCAGGGCCGCCGCCACCGAGGGCGCAAACGGCACGTCGGGCTGGTCGAAGCCATCGCTGGCCGCTGGCTTGGCGGCCGGGGCGGCGGGTTTTGGGGCCGCAGCTTTGGCCGGGGCCTTGGCTACGGTTTTGGTCGGCGCTTTTTTCTTAGGCGCGGGGGCGCCCCAGCCATCATTGGCAATGGGCGCGCCCCAACCGTCGTTGGCGGCGGCTTTTTTCTTGGGCGGGGGCGGCCCCCAGCCATCGTCGCCCCAGCCATCGTTCTTCTTTTTGGCCGGGCTGGCCGACCACAGGTCACCCGTGTCCCAGCCGTCGCTGGCGCGCTTTTTGGCCACCAGCTTGGGTTTAGGCTTGGCCTTCGCTACTGGTTTAGCCATAGCGGGCTTGGCGGCCGGCAATTCGGCCGGCGCGGCCGGCGCGGGGCTGTCGAAGCTGATGCCGGGGTTAGGCTCGGTAGCCTGGCCCTTGTGGGCAAACGAAAACTGCCCACCACCCACGCGCAGCGAATTGAAGCCCGAGCGGTACAAGTAGCCGCCATTCAGCACCCGCGCCGTGGTTACCAGAAATTTCTCGGTGTCGCCGGTGGGGTCGCGCTCCAGCGACTGCCCCAGCACCTCTAGTAGTTGGTCGAGCTGCGCATCGCTCAGCTTTGCCTGGTTTTTGCCGCCCACGATGGCCGCGTAAAACGCCGCCAAGTGCGGCTGCGGCCGAAACTTCTTGTCGAGCAGCTTCTGCGACAGCTCCGCGATGCGCAGCTGCTGGCTGCTGGTGAGCGAGTTGCTGCCCCACAGCTGCCGCAGCTTGTCAGCCGTGAGCTTGGCCGCGTTGTTGTTGGTAGCCAGCATCATCGTGCCCACATCGACGATGAACTGCGCCGGGTCGGCCGAGAGGTGGCCGGTGTAGCGGCTGCTCACCGCCACCTGGCCGGGGCGGGCCGGGGCGGGCGTGCGGCTGTCAGGCGCGGCGGTGGCCGGCGGCTTGGTAGCGGGCGCGGTGCCCAGCTTACCGGGCTGCGCCTGGGCCGGCAGCAAGTGGAGGAGGCTGGTAAGGGTAGTGAAAAAGGCGGCGGCGAAAAGTCGCTTCATAAGGTCGGGCAAAGGCTCGGGCGGCAATGTAGCGAGCCCGGCCTATATACCGAGCGACCTACAATTTTGTAAAAATAGCAGAAATCCAATTACGCAGCTCGCGGTGGCGCTCGTAGCGCAGCCCCTGGCGAGTGGCTTCGGCCGTTATTTTGGCCAGGTCTTCCTCATAAAACCCGCTGAACAAAATTGGTTTCCCCGCTGGCAGCAGCGCCGCGTATGCGTGCATGTCTTCGAGCAGCACGTTGCGGTTGATGTTGGCCAAAATGATATCAAACGGCGCTTCGCCGGCCAGCACCTCCACGCCGCCCAGGCGGCACTCGATGGTGCGGCAATGGTTTTCGGCGGCATTGTCGCGGGCGTTTTCCACCGTCCAGGGCTCCACATCCACGGCCAGCACCTGGCGGGCGCCCAGCATCTCGGCCATGATGGCCAGAATGCCCGTGCCGCAGCCCATATCCAGCACGCGCTTGCCCTGGTGGTCAATATCCAGCTGATTTTCAATCATCAGCGCCGTGGTCTCGTGGTGGCCGGTGCCAAACGACATGCGCGGCATTATCTCCATATCGTACTCCACGCCCTCGGGCTTGGGATGAAACGGCGCCCGCACCGACACCCGCTCGGCGATGATAAGGGGCTGAAAATTCTTCTCCCACTCGCTGTTCCAGTTTTGCCGCGTGATGACGCGGTCGGAGTAGCTCAGCTCGCCAATGCCCTCGTAGCGGCTCATGATTTCGGCCACCGCATCGGGCTTAAAATCGCCCTCGCCAATGTAGGCGCAGAAGCCTTCGTCGTTGTCTTCAAAGGTATCAAACCCTACTTCGCCTAGTTCGGCTACCAGCATCTCGGCTAGTTCGCGGGGCGCCTGCACCCGCAGTTCGGTATAATCCATTCTAAATTAATTTAAAGAAAATGTCCAAAAATTGAAATGCAAAAAGCGGCGCGAATAAAAATGTGGAGGTGCTGCAAGTACTCATCTAGTGAGCTCAGCACCTCCACATAGTTCTATTTCCGCTCGTTACTGCGCCATCTCAGTTCGTTTTGCAGCCCGCAAACGAGCGCACCTTGATATAGTGAATTGAGAACTCGGCCAGGTTGCGATCGGTCGTTACGAACAGGCTGTAGTCGGCAAAAGCGCGGTTTTCGGCCGGATACCACAGGCCGGCTTTATCGGCAAAAAGCTTGTTATTCTCCTGGTAAACCAGCACGTCGGCGAAGGTTTCCTCGGGCTCGATGTACACCGTGGCAAAGCAGTTATTGCGCAGGCGCGGGTCGGTTTCGAGGTAGATGGACCCGTAGATTTTGCACGGCTCGACGCTAGCCGGGGCCGTTTTGGCGGGGTTCAGGGCAAGCAGGGCCGCGAGAATAAAGGAGAAAAACATAGCGCGATGAAGGGGTTTTGGCCAGGTAAACCGCCGCCGGGCAAAAGGCGTGCTAGCGCTAGCTGTCCTTGCGAGCGCCGCGAAGCAATCGCATCTGACCGGCGCAACTCAACAGGTGCGATTGCTTCGCGGCGCTCGCAAGGGCAAAAGCCTAGGACGATACTAAAACGACGTTACAATCGTCACGAAATCACGCGATTTCAGCGACGCGCCGCCGATGAGGCCGCCGTCTACGTCGGGCTGGCTAAACAGCTCGCGGGCGTTTTGGGCATTGCACGAGCCGCCGTAGAGGATGGCGGTGTTGTTGGCCGCTTCGGCGTCGTAGGCGCTGGCTACTTGCTCCCGGATGAAGGCGTGCACCTCCTGCGCCTGCGCGGTGCTGGCCGTTTTGCCGGTGCCGATGGCCCAGATGGGCTCGTAGGCGATTAATACCTTGTCAAACTCCTCGTTGCTGAGGTGAAACAAGCCGTCTTTCAGCTGCTTGGCGATAAAGTCGAAGGTTTCGTCGGCTTCGCGGGTTTCGAGGCTTTCGCCCACGCAGAAGATGGGGCGCAGGCCGGCGGCCAGGGCGGCTTTCAGCTTCTGGCTCAGCAGCTCGTTGTCTTCATGAAAATACTGGCGGCGCTCGGAGTGGCCCAGGATAACGTACTGGCAACCTATCGATTGCAGCAGCTTGGCTGATACTTCGCCGGTGTAGGCACCGCTTTCTTTCTGGTGGCAATTTTGGGCGCCCAGGGCCACCTTGCCGCCCTCGCCCAAAAGGCGGCCCACGGCGGGCAGCAGCGGATAGGACGGGCAGATAACCACCTGCGCCGCCTCGGGGCCGTGCTGCTCGTCGCGCAGCATCTGCACGATTTCGGAGGTCAGGGCCTGCGCTTCGGGCAGGGTGAGGTTCATTTTCCAGTTGCCGGCAACAAATTTCTGGCGCATTGCAAAGAGCGAGTTAATGGGGAGTGGATAGCGGCAAAAGTACGGCCGGCCGCCGCACGGCTCCTCTCCTACCGCCCAGCCCCGGCCGGGCGCCGCCGCACTAGTGCCAATACAGCCCCCGCCACCAGCGCCACCGCCGCGCCCAACGCCGTAAGGGCTAGACCCGGCTCGGGCTCGCGCTGGGCCACATACGTGCCTACCAGACCCCACGCAATAGGCAACGGCAGCAGTGCATCGCGCCCACGCTGGCCCAGCACCACACCCAGCACGCCCGCTACCACCACCAGAGCATAGCTACCAGCTAGGCTGGCCTCGGCCGACCACTGCACACCTAGCGCGTCGCGCAGGCCGAAAATCACGTTCAGCACCGTGGCCAGCATTATCCAGCCTAGGTACAGGCTCAAAAACCACGTGGGCCAGGCCGGGGCCGCGCCGCGCAGCACTACCGGGCGGGCGCGGGCGTAGGCCACGGCCAGTAGCCCTAATATCGCCAGCATTACGAGGAGGCTCAGCCCGATGTGGCCGTAGCTGAATACCAGTGTCCAGCAGGTAGTGGCCAGCACGGCCAGCGTGAGCACCGGCGTGAGGCGGCCGGGCAGCGGCATTTGCCAGGTTTTGGGCCGCAGTTGCCAAACCGTGTAGGCCACCAGCCCACTAAAAATGACGCCCCAAATACTGAACGCGTAGCCGGCCGGCGTGAGCAGCGTCGGATGCCGCGCCGACATCGCGCCGTTGCTGAGCGCGCCAGCGGGCGGGCGGGCGTTGTAGATATAGTTGACGTAGAGGCAGGCGGCCACCGCCACCGGCAACAGAAAGCGCCAAAAGCGGCCGGGCACAGCAGAAGTTTCCATACCGGGGCATACGCAAAAAAGCGCGGAACCGTGGCCGGTCCCGCGCTTGATGTTGCGCGGACTTTGTAGTCCGCGATGGTTGTGAGCGTATAGTTAAAACGCGGACTACAAAGTCCGCGCAACCTTATACAAACAGCCCCTCTACCGACAAATACCGCTCGCCGGTATCGTAGCAGAACGTCAGCACCTTGCCGCCCTGCGGCACTTCGGACAGCTTTTTGGCCACCGCCGCCAGCGACGCGCCCGACGAAATACCGCACAAGATGCCCTCCTCAGCCGCCGCCCGGCGGGCCATTTCGAAGGCCTCGTCGCGGCTCACCTGAATGGTGCCGTCCAGGATGTCGGTGTGCAGGTTTTCGGGAATGAAGCCCGCGCCGATGCCCTGAATGGGGTGCGGGCCCGGCGCGCCGCCGCTGATAACGGGCGACAGCTCGGGCTCGACGGCATAGGTCTTCATCTTCGGAAACAAGGGCTTGAGCACCTCCGTCACGCCTGTGATGTGGCCGCCCGTGCCCACGCCGGTTACGTGCAGGTCGAAACCACCTTCGGGCGCATCGGCCAGAATTTCCTGGGCCGTAGTGTCGATGTGCACCTGAATATTAGCCGGGTTTGAGAATTGCATGGGCATCCAGGCGCCGGGCGTGTTATCCACCAGTTCCTGGGCTTTGGCAATGGCCCCTTTCATGCCGCCTTCGCGGGGCGTCAGCTCCAGGTTGGCCCCGTAGGCCGACATCAGGCGGCGGCGCTCAATGCTCATGCTTTCGGGCATTACGAGCGTGATTTTGTAGCCTTTCACGGCCGCTACCAGCGCCAGGCCTACGCCCGTATTGCCCGAAGTTGGCTCGATGATGTGGCTGTCCTTGGTCAAAATGCCGTCTTTCTCGGCCTGCTCAATCATGCTCAGCGCGATGCGGTCCTTGATGGAGCCGCCGGGGTTTTGGCGCTCCAGCTTCACCCAGACCTCCACGTCGGGCCGCTCGGCGGCGAATAGCTTATTTAGTTTAACCAGCGGCGTGTGGCCGATAACGTCGAGAATGCTGTTGGCTTTCATTCTTTAGCTGTTAGCTACTAGCTGTTGGCTGATAGCTTCTTGTTTTAGAGTAAAAAAATGCTAGTAGCTAACAGCCAACAGCTAGTAGCTAATAGCTTAACAAATTAAATAACGAACATCACCTCGCCAGCGGGGTCGTCTTGGCGGGCCATGTGCAGCTGGGCGCGGTGGTATACCCGCGAGTGCGAGGGTACGCTCTCGGTCAGCCACACGTTGCCGCCAATAATGCTGCGGGTGCCGATAACCGTGCTGCCGCCCAGGATGGTGGCATTGGCATACAGCACCACGTAGTCTTCGATGGTGGGGTGACGCTTGAGGCCCTGCTGGCTCTTGGCCACGCTCAGCGCGCCGAGCGTCACGCCCTGGTATAGCTGCACGTGGTTGCCAATCTGGGCCGTTTCGCCGATGACGATACCCGTGCCGTGGTCGATGCAGAAAGCCCGCCCAATGCGGGCACCGGGATGAATATCGATACCGGTTTGGCGGTGGGCATACTCGCTCAGCAGGCGCGGCAGGCGCGGCACGCCCCGCCCGTGCAGCGCGTGGGCCAGGCGGTGCATAGCCGTAGCATAAAAACCCGGATAAGAGCTGATTACCTCCGCAAGTCCTTGCGCGGCCGGGTCAGCGGCCAGCGTGGCGTCGGCATCGCGCAGCAATATTTCGCGCAGCGCGGGCAGTTGGTCAAACAAAGAACCGGCCAGCTCGGCGGGCGCAGCAGGCAATTCGGGCACCAGCCCCAGCAGGGTAGTGAGCTCGGCCTGCAGCTGGTAGAGCGTGGCCGCTACCGCATCGGCGGTGGCCAGGCGCTGGGTGGCGCGCTCCGGAAAAAGTACGGCTAGTACCTGCTCGGCCAGGGCGCAGAAGGCCGGGCCGGGGAGAGCGGTGGGCACGGCCGCGTGGGCGTGCGCCAATTGCTCGGCGAAACGTTGGGCGACGGTGGCGGACACGGCAGAATCATTGTAAAAGTACTCGTGCTGGGTGGCAAGTATAACACTAAAAGCCGCCCGTGCAGATTAATGAACCTACCACCGGCCCGAAGGTTTGGCCCGGCGCACAACCGCCACCCGCCGCCTTGCGTTAGCCTCCACGGTATTAAAACGGCGTGGCACGCCGTTTCTTCTTGCATTCAAAAAACG
>JAKONR010000118.1 GCA_022701825.1 Hymenobacteraceae bacterium
CGGGGTTGGCCGGGGCGGCGGGTGCCGTTTCGTCGGTGGCTGCGGCCGCCTGCAGTGCTGCTTCGCCGGTAGCTGCCGCCGCTGTTGGCGTGGCGTCATCAGTCGGCAAATCGTCGTCGTCGGCAAATTCTTGGCGAATAATGCGGTACACATCGTCCACCGTTTCTTCTTCTAACTCGGTGCGGCGCACGATGTCGTCTTTCTTGACGGCCAGTACGGCGCGGCCCGTATCGAGGCCGATTTTCTTGAGCTCAGCGATAACCCAGGGCTCAATCTCATCGGTAAACTCGTCGAGCGAGATATCTTCTTCGTAGTCGGTAGCTTCGCGGAATACGTCGATTTCCATACCCACCAAGCGCGAGGCCAGCTTGATGTTGGCGCCGCCCCGGCCGATAGCCAGACTAACTTGGTCTGGCTTCATGAACACGGAAACCCGGCCCGTTTGTTCACTGATTTTCATCGAGCCAACCTTGGCCGGGCTCAGCGCCCGGGCGATGAACAGCTCCAGGTTGTCGGTGTAGTTGATGATATCGATGTTCTCGTTCATCAGCTCGCGCACCACCGGGTGAATGCGGCTGCCCTTCATGCCCACGCAGGCGCCCACCGGGTCGATGCGCTCGTCGTAGCTTTCGACGGCTACTTTAGCACGCTCGCCGGGCTCACGCACCACGTTTTTGATGGTGATAAGGCCGTCGAAAATCTCGGGTACTTCCTGCTCAAACAAACGCTCCAAAAAGGCGGGCGCGGCGCGGCTCAAAATAACTTTGGGCGTGCCGTTCACCACATCAACGCGGTGAACCACCGCGCGCACGGTGTCGCCTTTGCGGTAGCGGTCCTTCGGGATTTGCTCGTTTTTGGGCAGCACCAGCTCGTTTTCGTCTTTGTCCAGAATGAGCGCCTCGCGGCTCCATACCTGGTACACTTCGCCGGTGATGATTTCACCCACCAAGTCCTTGTATTTCTGATACAAGTTGTCGCGCTCCATGTCCTTCACGCGCTGAATCAGCGTCTGGCGAGCCAGCAGCACGGCGCGGCGGCCAAAGTCGTCAATCTTAATCGGCTCGGCCACCGATTCGCCAATTTCAAAGTCAGGCTCAATTTTCTGCGCCTCGGCCAGCGGAATCTTGTCCAAGTCCCAGATGTCCTCCGAGTCGTCGTCCACGATTTCGCGGTTGCGCCAGATTTCCAGGTCGCCGTTGTCGGGGTTGATAATCACGTCGAAGTTCGAGTCGTCCTCAAACTTCTTCTTAATCATCGTCCGAAACACGTCGTCCAGAATCGACATCATCGTGGGCCGGTCAATATTGCGGCTCTTGGCGAACTCCTGAAAGTTCTCGATGAGCATCCGGGCGTTGAGGTCGGCCGCCGCGGCGGCTACTTCCTGCGGGCTGGGGCCTGCTGCTTTTTTAGCCATGAGAGATGAAATTTTAGCTACTAGCTTTCGGCTACTAGCTGTTAGCTTTTTTTGAGATAAACGAACGGGCTCCTAACCAGTTGCTTGCGTCAGGTAAGAAGCTAATAGCTAATAGCCATCGGCCAATAGCTCACTTGAAGGATATAACAACCTTTGCCTCCTTAATGTCCCCGAACGGGAAAAAGGCGGCGGGCAAAGTTGTTTTCTTAGTCTTTACTTTAATAACTTCTTCCAGTTCAATGCCTTCGGGCGTCACGGCCGTGAGCGGCCCGGTTTTCTCGGTGCCGTCTTGCAGCTTCAAGGCGAGGCTGCGGCCGATGTGACGCTGGTACTGGCGCGGGTCGGAAAGGGGCTGGTCGGCCCCCGGCGAGGTTACTTCGAGCGAGTAGGCGGCCTCCTCGCCATACAGCTCCTCCATGCCGCGATTCAGGCGGCGCGTGATGGTCACAATTTCGTCAATCCCGAGGCCGTTCGGCCCGTCGAGGGTGACGGTGATTTTGGGCAGCACCGCATCGGATACGGTGAGGCTTACCACGAATAGCTCGCCCTCGCCGATAGCCTCGGTGAGCAGCTGCTGAATGCGTTGGCGGTCAAATTGAGCCATAGTAGGCGGGGTGTAGGGCAAAAAAAGAGGGGACTGCGCGTCCCCTCTTTTCAGATTAGATACCAATTCTGGTGCAAAGATACGAATATTTTGAGGGTATTGCAAGTAGCGTAAGCTTTAGCTTGCGAGCGAGCGTAGCGAGCATCTGCGCCTGCTAACGTTCGCAAACGTCGCTGCTCGTTGCGCTCGCTCGCAAGCTAAAGTTTACGCTACACATCCCTAATACCCCACCGCCGCGTCGTCGCCGCGCGGGTCGGCCCCGCCCTCCAGCTGCCCGCCGGGCAGCACCCGGATGGCATCGAGCCGCCCCCAGCCGGCGCGGGGCCTGGGATTGAAGCCTTTGTCTTTGAGCGTTTGCTCGGCGGTGGGCGTGAGGGCGCCGGCTTCTACGTCGAGCTGGTCGGGCAGCCACTGGTGGTGCAGGCGCGGCGCGGCCACGGCCTGCTGGGCGTTGCCGCCGTAGTCTACTACGTTGAGGATGGACTGCAAGACGCTGGTAATGATGGTGCTGCCGCCCGGTGAGCCCGTTACGAGCACCAGCTTGCCGCCTTTGGTGAGGATGGTGGGCGTCATGCTGCTGAGCATCCGCTTGCCGGGCGCGATGGCGTTGGCGGTGCCGCCTACGAGGCCGTAGGAGTTGGGCACGCCGGGCTTGGCCGAGAAGTCATCCATCTCATTATTAAGCAAAAAACCCGCCCCGGCCACGATTACCTTGCTGCCGTAGGCCCCGTTGAGGGTAGTGGTGCAGCTCACGGCGTTGCCTTCGGCATCTACCACGTCATAGTGGGTGGTTTGGGGGCTTTCGTAGCCGGGCAGGCCGGGGCCAGCCGTTACCTGGGCGCTGGGCGTGGCCCGGCCATCGGCCGGGATGGTGCTGGCGCGCTGCTTGTTATAGGTGGCGGTCAAAAGCTGTGCCACCGGCACCTTGCCAAAATCTGGGTCGCCGAGGTAGGTAGCGCGGTCGGCGTAGGCACGGCGCTCGGCCTCGGTGATGAGGGCCACGGAGGCTGGCGTGTGGTAGCCCAGCTTGGCGAGGTCATGCGGCTCCAGCATTTGCAGGATTTGCAGCAGCGCCACGCCGCCGCTGCTGGGCGGCGGCATCGTGATAACCTCGTAGCCGCGGTACTGGCCTTTGAGCGGCGTGCGCCATTTGGGCTGGTAGGCGTCGAGGTCGGCCTGGGTGATAAGGCCGCGGCCTTCCCTTATTTCACGCAGCAATAGTTCAGCAACATCGCCCTGATAAAAGCCAGCCCTGCCTTGGTCACGAATGAGGCTAAGCGTAGCCGCTAAATCACGCTGCCGGATGGTGTCACCGGCCTGCCATTCTCCTTTCGGCTTCTGGTAGCTGATAGGCAGGGAGCCAAACTTACCTTGCCACCTTTCGCTTGTCCCTCGCCCCGGGGCGACGGGGTGAGTGCCGAGTAATCCTATCCTCTGAATGAACTGGGTACCATTTAGGCCGGCTGCCTCTTTCTGCGTCAGCACAACGCCCTCGCGCGCTAGCTTCACGGCTGGCTCTACCAGCTTGGCCCAAGGTAGCTTGCCAAATTTCTTATGTAATTCGACCATGCCCGCCACCGTACCCGGCGTACCTACCGATAGCACGCCGGACGTGCTCAGATTGGGCACTACATTGCCCTGTTTATCCAAATACATATCCCGCGAAGCCTTAGCCGGTGCGGTTTCCCGAAAATCCAGCGCGCCCACCGCCCCGCCCTTCCCCCGGTACACGAGGAAGCCGCCGCCCCCGATATTACCCGCCGACGGGTGCACCACGGCCAGCGCAAACTGCACGGCCACGGCCGCATCGTAGGCGTTGCCGCCCTGCTGCATGATGTCGCGCCCTACCTGCGAGGCCAGTGGGTGGGCCGACACCACTAGCGCGTGGCGGGCCACCACGGGCGCGGCGGCGGGCGGCAGCTGGTCGCGCACCGGGGCGGGGGCGCGGCGGGCAGTTTGGGCCAGGGCTGGGCCGATGAACAGGGTAGAAAGGAGGGTGGCCGAAGCGAAGCGGGAAAGCGTATGCATCCTGCAAAGTAGGCACAAGCCCCCGGCAATGGGGGAGTTGCCTACCTTTGAGCACCCCAATATCCTTCTTTCGCCATGTCTGCCGACGCCCTTGTTACCGCCGCCGCCCCCGCCGCCCCGGCCCTGACGCTCACCCAGGAAGACGCCTGGTTGCACCCCTTCGAGCCGGTGCTGCTGGCCCGCCAGCAGCGGCTGGCCGACCGCCTCGCCGCCATCACCAAAGAATACGGCTCGCTGAGCAAATTCGCCACCGCCC
>JAKONR010000137.1 GCA_022701825.1 Hymenobacteraceae bacterium
TGGATAAAAACGGCAACAAGATGAGCAAGCGCCTCGGCAACGCCGTGGACCCGTTTGCGACCATCGCGCAGTTCGGCCCCGACGCCACGCGCTGGTACATGATTGCCAACTCGCCGCCGTGGGATAATCTCAAGTTTGACCAAGCGGGCGTGACGGAGGTGCAGCGCAAGTTCTTCGGTACGCTGTTCAACACGTACTCGTTTTTCGCGCTCTACGCCAACCTCGACGGCTACCAGACCCGCGAGTTTGACCGCGTGCCGCTGGCCGAGTTGAGCGAGTTGGACCGCTGGATTCTCAGCAAGTTGCACACCCTGATAGGGGAGGTGCGCGGCCACCTCGACAGCTACGACCCCACGAAGGCCGCCCGCGCCATCCAGGAGTTTGTGACCGACCAGCTCTCCAACTGGTACGTGCGCCTCTCGCGCCGCCGCTTCTGGAAGGGCGAGCTGACCACCGACAAGCGCGCCGCTTACGAAACCTTGCAGCAATGCCTGGTGGTGGTGTCGCAGCTGATGTCGCCCATCGCGCCGTTCTTCGGCGAGTGGCTCTACAAGAACATGACCGACGGGATGCGCGCCGAGGCCGTGGCCAAAAACACGCCCCTAGCCCCCGAGTCGGTGCACCTCACCTTGTTTGCCGAGGCCGATACGGCGCTTATCGACAAGGCGTTGGAAGAGCGGATGGAGTTGGCCCAGCGCATCAGCTCGCTCACGCACTCGCTGCGCAAGAAGTCGGTGCTAAAGGTGCGCCAGCCCTTGCAGCGCATCCTGGTGCCGGTGCTGAACGACACAACTAAGGAGCAAGTCGGCAAGGTCGAAGACCTAATTTGCGCCGAGGTCAACGTGAAGCACGTGGAGTTTTTGGACGACACGAGCGGCGTGCTGGTGAAGTCGGTGAAGCCCAACTTCAAGCGGCTAGGGCAGGTGTACGGCCCGCGCCTGAAGGCCGTGGGCGCCCGCATCCAAACCCTGACCAACGACGAGCTCAGCCAGCTCGAAAAGCAGGGCGAGCTAGCCGTGGAAGTGGAGGGCGAAACCCTCACGCTGCACCTCGACGAAGTCGAAATCCGCACCCAGGACCTGCCCGGCTGGCTGGTAGCTACTGACGGCCCGCTCACCGTGGCCCTCGACGTGACGCTCACCGAAGAGCTGCGCCAGGAAGGCCTGGCCCGCGAGCTCGTCAACCGTCTCCAGAACCTGCGCAAAGACTCGGGCCTCGAAGTGCAGGACCGCATTCAGGTGACCCTAGCCGACAGCGCGCCGGCCGAGCTACAAGCCGCCGTAGCCGCCTTCGGCGACTACATCCGCGAGGAAGTGCAGGCCCTACGCCTCGACTTCGTGCCCGAAGTAGCCGGCGGCGCGGTGCTGGAGTTTGACGACTTCTCGGTGCCCGCCAAAGTAGACGTCGTAACTGCCTGATTGTGAGACGCCCGGCCGCGCCTGAAAACGTGGCCGGGTTTTCTCGCGCACAAACTCCTTTTCAAGCCGTTTTAAATTGGTTCTGAAACCTTTTAATTCGGTATAAAACAGTATAAAGTAATCTAAGTTTCACTAGTGCAGACAGCGCAGCCCATTGCTTCCAGCTATTCATCTCCGCGGCGGGGTAGCGTAGTGCCTTTCTTCCTGTTGGCGCTTTTCATTATCGGCCTCGACCAGCTTTCTAAATACCTGGTGCACACGCACATGCGGATAGGGGAGGAGATACCGCTCATCGGCAATGCGCTCAAGCTGCTGTATACCACCAATCCCGGCATGGCTTTCGGGGTAGAACTGCCGCCGCCGTACGGCAAGCTGTTGCTCACCGGCTTTCGGCTGCTGGCCGTGGGCGGGCTGAGCTACTACATCGTGCATTTGTGGCGTACCCGCGCGCCCAAGGGCTTTATCGCCTGCATGGCACTCATTCTGGGCGGCGCGGTAGGCAACCTCATCGACTCCATCTTCTACGGCGTGCTATACCACAATGCGCCGGCCGGCTCACCTTCGCAATGGCTTTACGGCCAAGTGATTGATATGATAAACGTGCCTATCTACCAGGGCGTTTACCCCAGCTGGGTGCCCGTGGTGGGCGGGCAGTACACGAGCGGTTTCCCCATTTTCAACATTGCTGATTCGTCTATCTTCATCGGCGTAGCGCTGATTTTGCTGCTGCAAGGCCGCTTCTTCAAAGAGCAGGAAACACCTCGGGAAGCAGCTTCGGAGCCAACGGTTTAAAGGCAAGCCGTTTAAAGAAAAACGAGTCATGCTGAACGCAGTGAAGCATCTCTACCGCAACGTTGAGTGGTTTGGATGAAGCGGCAGAGATGCTTCACTGCGTTCAGCATGACCCGTCTTTATTGGGCTTTCACGCTTTAAAATATGTGCGTAGTAAATAATTTATAATAAGTATGTTAATATAAATTATCCGTATCAACAGATTCAACCGTGGATGCTTCCCAACCGCCGCTGCGCCCCGCGATACCGCGCGGCAGCGTGTTACTCTACTTCCTACTAGCGCTGTTGGTAATAGCTATCGACCAGCTTTCTAAATACCTGGTGCATACGCACATGACGCCAGGAATGCCGGGCGAAATACCACTCATCGGGCACTGGCTGAAACTACACTACACGCTGAACCCCGGCATGGCCTTCGGAGTGGAGCTACCGCCGCCGTATGGTAAGCTGCTGCTCACGAGCTTCCGGCTGCTGGCGGTGGGTGGGCTCGGCTACTACATCGTGCATTTGTGGCGCAGCCGGGCGCATAGGGGCTTTATTGCCTGCATGGCCCTCATTCTGGGCGGCGCGGTGGGCAATCTGATTGACTCAATCTGCTACGGCGTTATTTACAATAACGCGCCGGCCGGGTCGCCTTCCAAGTGGTTTTTTGGGCAGGTGATTGACATGATTTACGTGGACATCTACGAGGGTTTCGTGCCCGCCGCCTGGCCGCTGGTGGGCGGCAAATACGTGTCGCTGTGGCCAATTTTCAACCTCGCCGACTCGTCCATCTTCGTAGGCGTAGCGCTTATACTGCTGCTGCAAGGCCGGTTTTTTGGGCCGGCGCAGCCTGCGGTAACGGCCTCCACGCCGGCCGGTCCGCCGCCTTCAGGCCTTGCCTAGTAAACTTGCGGTGCGGGAATTTCCCGCACCGCTTCTTTTTGCCCCATGCCCTTACTTTCTGTTCAAGACCTGACTATCGACTTTCACTCGCAACGTGGGCACACGCGGGCCGTGGCGGGCGTATCGCTGGAGGTGAGTAGTGGCGAGGTGGTGGCTATAGTGGGCGAGTCGGGCTCGGGCAAATCGGTAACCTCGCTGGCGCTACTGGGGCTGCTGGCCAAGCCCGCCGCCCACATCGAAAGCGGCGTGGCCCGCTTCGCGTCGGAGAAGCTGGGCGAGGTCGATTTGCTGAAGCTCTCCGAAAAAGAATTGCAGCAGGTGCGGGGCAACGACATCAGCATGATTTTTCAGGAGCCGATGACCTCCCTGAATCCGGTGCTGACCTGCGGCTACCAAGTAGTAGAAGCGCTATTATTGCATACTTCGCTCAGCAAGCAGGCGGCCGAGGCGCGCACCATCGAGCTGTTCACCGAAGCGCAGCTGCCGCGCCCGGCCCAAATCTTCAAGAGCTACCCGCACGAAATCAGCGGCGGCCAAAAGCAGCGCGTGATGATAGCGATGGCTATGGCCTGCCGCCCGGCGCTGCTCATCGCCGACGAGCCCACTACGGCGCTCGACGTGACGGTGCAGGCGCGCATCTTACAACTCATCCGCGACCTGCGCCGCGAACACGGCACAGCGGTGCTCTTCATCACGCACGACCTCGGCGTGGTGGCTGAGATTGCCGACCGCATCTTAGTGATGTACCGGGGCCGGGTGGTGGAGCAGGGCACGGTGCTCGATATCTTCACCAAGCCGCAGCACCCCTACACCAAGGGGCTGCTGGCCTGCCGGCCGCACCTCTCCATCGGCAAGGCGCGGCTGCCGGTGGTGGCCGATTTTATGGTGACCGACGCGGCCGGGAATCTGGTAGCGTGTTCGGCTGGGGTAGGGGAAGAGCCGCTAAAAACCGCTCCCGCGCAGTTACGGACTAATTCTGATACTTCCAAAACGTTCCCCGTGGAACAAAATTTACGTTCCACGGCCGTTCAACCGTTGCTGCAAGTCGAAAATCTGCGCGTGTACTTTCCTATTCGCAAGGGATTTTTCTCGCGCACCACCGACTTCGTGAAGGCGGTCGATGATGTCAGCTTCACCATTTACCCCGGCGAAACGGTGGGCCTCGTGGGCGAGTCGGGCTGCGGCAAGACTACCCTCGGCCGCGCTCTGCTCCGCCTCACGGAACCAACGGCCGGCCGCATCCTGTTTGAAGGCACGGACCTCGCGGCGCTGCCCAGCGGCGAATTGCGCCACCGGCGGCGCGAATTTCAGCTGGTGTTTCAAGACCCCTACGCGGCCCTCAACCCGATGCTCACCGTGGGTGAAGCCATTCTGGAACCGTTGCGGGTGCACGGGGTGGGCGGCTCGCGGGCTGAGCAAAAGTCGCGGGTACGCGAGCTGCTGCGCACTGTTGGTCTCAGCGAAGATGCTGAGCAGCGCTACCCGCACGAGTTCAGCGGCGGGCAGCGGCAGCGCATTTGCATTGCGCGGGCGCTGGCGTTGCGGCCCAAGCTCATTGTGTGCGACGAGTCGGTGTCGGCGCTCGACGTGAGTGTGCAGGCGCAGGTGCTCAATCTGCTCAACGACCTCAAGCGCGACTTAGGCATTACTTACCTCTTCATCACGCACGACCTGTCGGTGGCCCGCTTCATGAGCGACCGCCTGCTAGTGATGAGCCAGGGTCGCCTCGTGGAAAGCGGCCCCGCCGCTGAGGTCTACGCCCATCCGCAAAACCCGTATACGCAGCAGCTGCTGGCCGCCATCCCGAGCGACGACCCCGCCCGCATTGCGGCGCGGGTGCAGCTGTAAAACGGAGTGGCACTCCGTTTCGCGCTCGCTTCGTAAGTACAGCCGCTAGTCGAAACTTACCTTTAGCGCAAACCCAATTAACCCGAATATCGTGAAACGGAGTGCTACTCCGTTTTACATTTTACCCCAACGCCGCCTTCGTCAATCTTATTCCAAGCTGTCCGGCGGCCGTCTTTACCCAATTCATGAAAAACCCCAAAGACCCCGCTGCCCCCCGCGCCGCTCGCGCGAAGGCAGCCCCCGCCGCCAAGGCCGCTCCCATTTCCAAGATTGCGGCCGCTGCGGCTCCCATTGAGCAGGACGTGGTGTACCGGCAGTTTGCCGATAACCCCGGCAAGGTGCTGGCCTATCGTCAGCTTTCGCGCCGCCTCGGCATCACTACTAAGGTGCAGCGCGAGCAGCTATTTGCTCACCTCAAAGAACTGAAGGAAGCCGGCCGCCTGGAATTGCTTCAAAACGACGATTACCGGCTAGCTAACCCCACCGACCTGCAAGTGGCGGCGAGCGCCGCCCCAGCCCGCAAAACGAGCAAAAAAGCCGCAAATCCGACGGCCGCACCAGCCGTTGCCGACCCGGCTTTCGAAGCTGAGTTTGGCCAGGACCCCATCGTTCACCGCCGCCGCTCGGCGGGCTTCGACTACGTGGGTGATGGCCCCGACCGGCCCCGCCGCGATAGCAATACTGTCATCGGCACGGTGTCGCTGGCTACGCCGCGCTTTGCCTTCGTGGTGCGCGAGGATGGCGAGGGCGACGACATTCGGGTCTTCACCGACCAGCTGCGCTACGCGCTCGATGGCGACCTAGTGCGAGTGCGCCTGCGCGGTATCCGCGACGGGCGCCTAACCGGCGACGTGGTGGAAGTGCTGAAGCGGCAGCGCGTGGAAGTGGTAGGCCGCTTGCAGCTACACGGCTCCATCGGCTTCGTGAAGCCCGATAACCGCAAGTCGTATTTCGACGTGATGGTGACGCCCGAAGGGCTGGCCGACTCGCGCAACGGCGACAAGGTGCTGGTGCGCATCAGCGAGTTTCCCGACCACGAGGGGCAGGGCCGCAACCCGGTCGGCAGCATCGTCCGCAACTTCGGCGCGGCCGGCGAAAACGAGGCCGAGATAAACGCCATCATGGCGGAGTTCGGGTTGCCGTTTGAGTTTCCGAGCGCGGTGGAGGAGGAGGCCGAGGCCATCCCGACCACTATCTCGAAGGAGGAAATTGCCAAGCGCCGCGACTTCCGCGACGTACTCACTTTTACCATCGACCCAGCCGACGCGAAGGATTTTGACGACGCGCTCAGCCTGCGGACGCTGGAGAACGGGCACTACGAAGTGGGCGTGCACATCGCCGACGTGACCCACTACGTGCGCATCGGCACCGAGCTGGAGCGCGAGGGCAAGCACCGCGCTACCTCGGTGTACCTGGTGGACCGGGTGATTCCGATGCTGCCCGAAAACCTCTCCAACGGCCTCTGCTCGCTACGGCCCAATGAGGACAAGCTGACCTTTTCGGCGGTGTTTGAAATCGACGAAAAGGGCAAGGTGCACGACTCGTGGTTTGGCAAAACCGTCATTCATTCCGACCGCCGCTTCAGCTACGAAGACGCGCAGGAGCGCATCGAAACCGGCGAGGGCGACCTGGCTGAAGAAGTAAACCTGCTCAACCGGCTGGCCAAGCAGCTGTCGGCGGCGCGCTTCAAGAAGGGCGCGATTTCGTTCGAAACTCAGGAGGTGAAGTTCAAGCTGGGCGAGGATGGCAAACCGCTCGGCGTGTACGTGAAGGAGCGCAAGGACGCGCACAAGCTCATCGAAGAGTTTATGCTGCAAGCCAACAAGGGCGTGGCCGAGTACGTCTTCAACAAGCGCAAGACCAAGCCGCGCCTCACGATGGTGTACCGCACCCACGATGCGCCCGACCCCGACCGCCTCGAAAACTTCGCGCTGTTTGCCCAGAAATTTGGCCACAACCTAAATCTGGCTAACCCGAAAAAAGTCAGCACCGAGCTCAACAAGCTCAGCGAAAACGTGGTGGGCCGGCCCGAGCAAAACGTGATTCAGGGCCTGGCCATCCGGTCGATGTCGAAGGCCATCTATACCACTGAGCCGCTCGGGCACTTCGGGCTGGCCTTCGCGCACTACTCGCACTTCACCTCGCCCATCCGCCGCTACCCCGACATGATGGCCCACCGCCTGCTGGAGCACTACCTCAACGGCGGTAAGAACGTGC
>JAKONR010000148.1 GCA_022701825.1 Hymenobacteraceae bacterium
TACCGGCCCGGTGCCCCGCGCCCAGGCCGACGCGCTGAACAAGCAGTATTGGAACGCCTACAAGGCCTTCTTCAACCGCAAAAACGAGTTCTTCAAGAGCCTCGACTCGGAGAAGAATACCAACCTGCAAGCCAAGTACGCCCTCATCGAGCAGGCCGAAGCCGCCCAGCAAAACCCCAACTTCGACGAAGCCCGCGCCGTCATCATCCGGGTGCAGAAGGAATGGAAGGACATCGGCCGGGTGCCCGAAAAGCAGGCCGACAAAATCTGGAAGCGCTTCCGCGCTGCCTGCGACGGTGTGTTTGAGCGCCCCAAGCAGGAAACCCGCCAGCGCGAAGACCGGCAGACGGCCGCCAGCGCCGAGCAGGCTACGCATTTGGATAAACTTGCCCAGCAGGTGGCCGCCCTCTCGCCCGCCGAGCCCGGCACGCTCGAAGGCTTCCGCGCCCTAATCGCTGACTGGCAGACGCTTGACGTAGCCGAAGGCCAGCCGGGCACCGGCACCAACGACCGCGGCGAAGAGCAATTTCTTGCTCTTATGGGTAAGTACCTCGACAAAACTGGTGGTATCACGCCCGCCGAAAAAGAGGACTTGCTTTTCCAATTGGAAATAGCCCGCCTCAAGGCACGCCCGCAGGCCCAGCAGGCCTTCGCCCGCAAGGAAACCAACCTGCGCCGCGAAATCCAGGAACTCGAAAACGACGTGGCGACCCTGCAAACCAACCTCGACTTTTTCGGCCGCTCGAAAAATGCCGACCAGCTGCGCGCCGAGTACCAGGGCCGCATGAGCGAGAGCAACGAGCGCATCGCCAAGCTCAAAAAGCAGCTCAAGCAGCTGCGCAGCTAGTCGCTCAGCCTCAAGCCAGAAAAGCGGCTGCCTGCGGGCAGCCGCTTTTTTTATGTGCTTTCGCTTGGCTCGTGGGGCTTGGCTGCTTACTTTTGCACCACGATTAAGCCTCCATAGCTCAGTTGGTAGAGCTTCTGACTTGTAATCAGAGGGTCGTTGGTTCGAGTCCGACTGGGGGCTCCCCTACTCGTAAAAGGCACCTTTCGCACTAGCGAAAAGGTGCCTTTTTTATTTTTCCAGCCGACGCGAAACGACCCGGAGGCCATTGGGCGAAGGTGGGGCGAAGGTGGGGCGAAAAATAATTAGAAAAACCCTTGTAGCATGGAAATATATTGCTTCCTTTACCATCATAATTAGCCAGCCGACACTTTCCTAGCAAACTTAGCCATTACCTCCTTTTACTCCCTCATCACTTTGCGATTACATCTTTATCTGGAGGCCAGCCAGTCGGTTCCTTTCGACTACCTTCCTACGCTGAAAAGTGCCTTCCACCTCTGGACGGGCCACAACCCGGCGCTGCACAACGGGCTCTCGCGCTACTCCTACTCATGGCTGCACGGCGGCCGGGCCGGGCGCGGCGGCATCCGCTTTAGCGAAGGGGCTAGCTGGTTTATCAGCGCCCCCGACCGGGAGGTCATTCACACCCTCATCAGCGGCGTATTGCGCGCCCCCGAAATCGGCCTGGGGCTGCGCGTGCGGGACGTGCGGATGCAGGACGCGCCCGAGTTCGTGGCTGGCGAGCAACCCTTCCGGGTGGCTAGCCCCGTTTTCATCAAGCACGAAACCGACCGCGACAAGCCCGCCGACCATCTCCTCCCCGGCCACCCCCTAGCCGATGAGCTCCTCACGGCTACCCTGCGCCACAAGCTGCGCCAGACCGGGCCGGATGATACCGGGGCCGCCGTGCGCTTCGACCCGGCTTATATCGCCACGGCCAAGAGCAAGCTCTTCCGCTACAAGCAGGTGCAGTGCCGCGGCAGCATCTGCCCGGTGCTGGTGAGCGGGTCGGCCGAGCAGATTGGCTTTGCCTGGGAGGTGGGCGTGGGCCACTCGACGGGCATAGGGTGCGGGGCGCTGGTGTAGCTACTGCTTCTTGGCGGCGGCCTGCTCCTGCACCCGACGTATCATTTCCTCGCGGGTCACCACAGTACCCCGCGTGGCCCGCAGGCGGCGCCAGGCATCCTCCGCGCCCGGTTCTTGAAAAAGATTGCGGAAGCTAGATGCGGCAGAGGTAGGGTCGGATTTCTTCAATGGCACTATTGATTTTTCTTCCGAAGGCTGGGGATTTTCCGGTGCTTCCATCCTATTTCAAAGTGTAGTACTTAATCGGGCGCAAATACTTTTTTCTCACTAGCTATGCATGAAGTGAAATCATCCGGTGACCCCTTCACCGACGTAGGCGCGGCTGTGCTGCAAAGGCTGCTGACGCGACACCCCGGCTGGCAGGAAAAGGACGCCCTTCGGTTTGCCACCGATGTATATGTACAGAACTGGCAAAGCAAGCTGCACGCCTTTTTCCTCAACTCGGGGATTACAAACCCCGCCAACAAGGGCAAGGAAGTAGAGCGGACGCTGGACTATTACGAGGCGCTGTTGGAAGAAGACGCTACGCGGGCAAAAGGTTGGTGCCGGGTCACGGGCAGAAACGAGCCTACTTTTCCGGCGGGGCGCGAAAACCAGGTATTGGCCGGGTCGGGCACCTTTTTGAATTTCAACCACGGGCTGGAGCAAGGGCTGCAAGTGGGACGTAGCGCCTTGCTGGGTATGTATTTCGCGCCATTGGGGTGCATCGAGGTCGGCGGTAATCCCGCGCTGGTACATAGCAGCCGACCCGAGATTACGGCTTTATTGGCCGACAACAACTTAAAGGCCAACCTTCGACCCGCCGGGGCAGAAGTGAAGCCGGGACTGGCAAAGTCGAGCCGGGGCAACGCGGCCAACGCCCTGTTTGGCTACGCGGATGAGATTTTGAAGGAGGTGGCACGTGGGGCCAGCAAGCTGGGCGAAGGGCCGGCTCCGGCCCTGACGCTGTACAACTTTACCAATTTCGGGGCGAAGCCGGATGTGGTGCTGCACCACTTATCGGCCATGGTATTTAGTTTCTACCAGCAGGTGATGGCCTACTACCAAGAACCCTGGGCGTGGTTTGTGCGGGCGCACTACCGCAGCAGCAAGTTTAAAGGAGCCCGCGCGCAGACCGATACTACGGCCCTCTTCATGCCGGGCAAGCCTAACGAGGCTCTTACGGTAGTGGAGCCCGCCACTTATCAGGCCTGGTACAACCCCGTGTACAACTACCTGCTGGCGGGCCGCAGCCTGCTGGAAATGATAAAAAAGTGGTGCCGCTACCACCGTTTCCCTTTTGCCTTAACCACTTACTACTGCGAAAAGCTGCTCAATATGGACCAAAAAACCCTTGAACTCATTGCGCACGTGGCCCGCTACGTGGCTACCGAAACCGACGACTCGGCCATCAAGCGCACCCTTACCCGGCTGAGCACGGCCCGCACGGGTAGCGAGGTGCGCCTGCTGCTGGTGGGCTTGCAGCGCCGCAACTACGAGCACGACGCTACCGAACCGCTGCTGCGGCTCGATGACTACGTGCGCTACCTGTTTCCCGACGGTACCAGCTGGCGCGAAATCCGCGACCTGCTGCTGATTTCGCTGTATGAGCAGCTGCACGAAAACAACCGCCACGTGGTATTGGAAGAAGGCCTGGAAGAAGTGGCGGCCGGCGATGATGAAAACGAAACTGACCCATCTTAATCTATTGCTTCACCGCTTCAACTCCCCATGAAAAACTTAAAAACGCAGGGCTTCGTGCTGCTCGACACCGACGTGGCGGCGCTCAACAACTCGGGCAAGGACACGCAGAGCAACTACGACAATGCCGTGGCCACGAAAAAAATCACTAAGGGCCGCAGCTCGCACGTGTACGTATCGGGGCAGGCGTGGCGCTATTGGTGGCGGCAAACGCTGCAAAAGGACCACGAGTGGAACATGTCGCCCGTGGAGCGCACTAAAGACGTAGCCTTTACGGAGGCCAATCCGCTGCAATACGCCGACGATGACGTATTTGGCTACATGCGGGCCACAAAGGAGGAGAAGACGGACGATGATGGTAACATCTTGATGAAGAAGGGTAAACCCGAAATGCAGGATGCCACCGTTACGCGGGTATCGCCGCTTAAAAATTCGGCGCTGATTTCGGTGGGCTCGGTACAAACGGCCCATTCGTGGTCGGTGATGTCGCGCATGGATGGCAACCCCGTGCCCTACGTGAAGGAGGAATACGGCACGGTGCTAAAGGGCATGTTCTCCATTGACTTGCAACAGGTTGGCACGTTCGCTACCTACAACCGCACGGGCTATAAAAACCTGACGGCCGGCTTGCAGGCCAAAGCCTTGCAGGAGGGCGGCGAACTGGTGCCCGATGAGGGCATGCGCAACCCTAAAGGCGAGCCGCAGCAGCTGGTGCGCCTCCCCCGCCCTACCCGGCTGCACCGGGTGCAGGATACGCTGCGGGCGCTCAAAACCCTGAGCGGCGGGGCCATGCAAACCAACAATTACACCGACGTAACCCCCAAGTTTATTGTGCTGGCCACGCTGCAAAGCGGCAACCATCCCTTTGGCCACATCGTGCGCAACGGCGGGCTGTATGGTGGCGAAGTGACGTTTGACAAGGAATCGCTGGGTGAGGCCCTGCGTGACTACGCCGACCAGCTTACGGGCACGGTGTACATCGGGCGGCGGCGCGGCTTTATGGAAGAAGCCTTTGCCGACCTCACCGAGTGGGCCAAGGACTTCCCCAACGTGCGCCTGGGCTCGGTCGTGGAAGCCATTGAGGGCTATTGCCAGGAGCTGGAGCAATGGATGCCGTAGCCCACCCTGTGCCGCGCCCGGCCTTTCGGGTGCGGCTGAGTAGCTGGACGTGCAGTTTCCGCTACCCTAACCTCATTAGCGGCTTCCAGCCGACGCTGCACGTGCCGCCCCTGAGCACGGTGCTGGGCTTGCTCAATGCTGCTGCGGGCCGCTACCTGCCGCACGAGCACCTGGAGCTAGGCTACGTGTTTGATTTTGCCGGGCAGGCCGTGGACGTGGAAACCATTTGGATGGTGGCCGGGGCCAAGCGTAAAAACGCGCAGAAGGAAGACGTGGTAGTGGCTTCCAACAACGTGAAATCGAACCCGGTGCGGCGCGAATTTCTTTACGAAGGGCAATTGACGCTGTATCTGTTTGATGAGGGGCTAGCCGACTGTTTTCGACAGCCGGTCTACCAGCTGCTGCTAGGGCGCTCCGGCGACCTGGCCACGGTAGATGAAATTCGAGAAATAACATTGCACCCGGTCTGGGGCCCGGCCAAGCTGCGGGGACAGCTCGTGCCGCTCCAGCCCTATTTTCTACCGGGCCAGATTCAGGCGCTACCACAGTATTTCACCGATACGCTACCCCGGCAAAACCTAGGCACCCAGGCTTATTCGGTGCTCAGCCCGCGCGAAGCCCCGGTAGAAGCCGCCGTGCCCGCCTGGTACGATGCGGACGCCCGCGCCGCCGCCGCCACCCAGCGCCAGCGGGTGGTGGGCAGCCGCGTTGAAGCCAACGACATTTTTCTGCACAACGTCAGCTTTACCCCTACCCATGCCACAGCCGGGTAGCATTTTCGCCAAGTCGGCCCAGGGCGAGGAAGAGGCCATTTCCCTACCCCAGCACATCCTGGATGTGCTGCTGGTGCGGCAGCTGCTGCGGTTGCAGTTTCCCAAAGCCACTGCCGTAGCGGGCAGTTGGTTTTGGGATGACTTGTGGTGGAGCCTTTTGCTGCACGACACCGGCAAAGTGCATCGGGAATTTCAGAAGCTACTGGCCGACCAGCCCCACCAGTGGCAACGCCAGCGGCACGAGCTGTTTTCGCTGCCGCTGGTGGCCGCACTAATAAAAGATGATGCTAGCCGCCAGCGCGTTTTGTGGGCCGTAGCTGGCCACCACCGCGATTTTAAGCGGCTGCGCGCTTTTTTGGAAGAACGGTACTTGGCCAAGGACCCGCTGCTGCGCCACGTAAAACAGCGAGGGTTTACCACCGATTTTCAAGAGAATGTGGCGCTGGCCGACGTGCGCGGCGTGCTGGGCCTTTGGAATGTGCCCGTGCCGAAAACGGTGCCGGAAATCAATCCGCTGGACGTAGTGCAGCTTCCCGATACCGGCTACTACGTGGCCGACCCCGCCGGCCGCGCCCTCACCCTGCTGGCGGGCGCTTTTCAGCACTGCGACCACCTGGGTTCCGCCCAGGTTACCCGGCTGCTAACGCTCAACCAAGCGCGCTTCAAAAACTTCGACGACAAGCTCAAAAGCTGGACGCTGCACCAGCACCAGGCCGAGGCCGCCCGCACCAGCGGCAACGTGCTGCTCACAGCCCCTACAGGCGCGGGCAAAACCGAAACGGCGCTGCTGTGGCTCAGGCAACAGGCCCAGGAGCTAGGCGCTACCCGCCTATTTTACGTGCTGCCCAACCGGGCTTCCATCAACGCTATGCACCATCGTTTGCAGGCTCTATTCGATAAGGATGAAGATGAGAAAGAACATGACAATGAGAAAAATAGCCGTAAAAAGAACCAAGACATAACAGCCGTATTACACGGCAAGATGACTGATTTTTTGTACCGCACGGCAACCAATCCGCAGTTCAACGCCGGGCAACGGAGCAAGGAGGCAGATAAGTTACGCGAGCAATTTCGCACCCTGGCCCGGCCGGTCAAAACGCTGACGCCATTTCAAGCTATTAAGCATTTATACGGCTTGAAAGGCTTCGAAAAGGGCTGGTTTGAGTGGGTGGGCTCGTGCTTTGTGTTCGATGAGATTCACGCGTATGAACCCAAGATTTTTGCCGAAATCACGCTGCTTATTCAGGTGCTAACCCAGCAGCTTGGGGCGCGGGTGCTGGTGATGACGGCCACGCTGCCCACGCACCTACGCGCTGAGTTAGAACGAGCCCTGGGGCCACACACGCCCATCAACGCCGCCGACCATCTATACACCGATTTCAACCGGCACCGGGTGACAGTACTGAATGGCCGGCTGGCCGACAGCCTAAGCCAGATAGAAGCCCGGCTACAAAGCAAGAACAGCAGCGGCCAACCCTGCCGGGTGCTGGTGGTGGCCAACACCGTAGCCCAGGCGCAGGAAGTTTTTTTGGCGCTGCGCACGCAAGTCCCGGCCGCCGCTGCCGTGCTGCTGCACGGGCGTTTCAATACCGAAGACCGCTGGGCCAAGGAAAAGGCGTTGCAGGATTCGGAAAGTATTCAGTTGCTAGTGGGTACGCAGGCTATCGAAGTCAGCCTGGATATTGATTTTGACGTCATTTACACCGAGCCGGCCCCGCTCGATGCCCTGATTCAACGCTTCGGCCGCGTCAATCGGAAGCGAAAGAAGGGGTTGGCCGATTGCTTCATCTTCGCGGAAGCGAATGCAGACGACAGTTTTATCTACGCCGACCGGGACGTGGTGAGCCGCACGCTGGATAAGCTGCGGGAGGCCGAAACCGCCGGCGGCACCCTGGAAGAAAGCGCCCTGGCTGGCTTTTTACAGCACGTGTACCAGGGCTGGCAGCCCGACGAGCGCAAAACTTACGACCATCATTTGGCCCTGATGGAGAATAACCTGCAAACTATTCTCCAACCTTTTTCGGCAGACCCTACCCGCGAAGAAGACTTTTACAAGCAATTCGACGGGGTGCCGGTAGTGCCGCAGACGCTGGAGGCTGAATACCGAAAACGCTTGGCGAAATTCAATTTCATTGAGGCTGAGGCGCTAACGGTGAGCCTGCGAGCCGGCCGGTTTCGGGGCGAGCTGAGCCGAAAATTCGTTGAGCGGCAAACGGCTGTGGCGGTTTTCTCCCGTACCGAAGGCGACGGTTCGGCCGGGAAAGATAATCTTAAAGCGATGCCGTTTTACGTCATCAACCGCCCCTACACTGCCGAGCTAGGCTTACAGTTTCCCAAAGAAACGCGGCGGGACGACTTCGAAGAAAATAGCTCCTACGATGCTTCAGATTCTCAGCTGTAGCCCATGAAAGCCCTCACCGCCACCCATGTCAAGTATTACCACCTGTGCCACCGCAAGCTGTGGCTCTTCGACCGCGACGTGTGGATGGAGCACACCTCGGAGGCCGTGGCAGCGGGCGAGCTGCTGCACCAGACGGCCTACCCCCAGCGGGCCGAGCGCTACCGCGAAATCAGCATAGGCGGTAGCAAAATTGACTTTTACGACCCGCAGCGCAAGGTGGTACACGAACTGAAGAAGTCGAACAAGATGGTAGACTCCGACACGGCCCAGGTGAAATACTACCTCTGGCTGCTGGAGGAGCACGGCGTGGACAGCCCCACCGGCCTGCTGGAATACCCCAAGCTGCGCCAGACCCAGCCCGTAGCCCTCACCGATGACGACCGCGCCCGCATCCCGCAGGAGCTGGCGGCCATGCGCGCCCTGCTGGCCGACGACACGCCCTGCCCGCCCGTCATCAACAAGCCCTTCTGCAAGCAGTGCGCCTACTACGAGTTCTGCTACGTGGCTGAGTGAGTGTGCGGTAGTTTTAGCTTGCCGGAGTAGCCAGTCAAGTCAGCATGCTTACCCTTACTTCTTTTCTTCAACGGCAAGCTAAAGCTTACCGCACAATGCTATGAAAAAAACCTTCTATTTATTCAACCCCGGCCGCCTCAGCCGCCAGGACAACACCCTCAAATACACGGCCTACGACGAGGCCGGGGCCGAGGGCCAGACGCGCTTTCTGCCCATCGAGGACGTGGCCGACCTCTACGTGTTTGGCTCGCTCGATACCAACTCGGCGCTGTACAACTTTCTGGGCAAGCACGGCGTGTCGGTGCATTTCTTCGACTACTACGAGCACTACACAGGCTCGTTTATGGCCAAGGAATACCTGCTGGCCGGCCGCCTGCAAGTAGCCCAGACGGGCCACTACACCAGCCTCAAAAAACGCTTGGTGCTGGCCCGCAAGCTGGTGGAGGGCGCGGCCTTCAACCTGCTCAAAAACCTGCGCTACTACCAGAGCCGGGGCCGGGTGGTAGGCGAGGAAATCGCGCAGATTGAGCTCTACGTATCGGCCCTGCCGCACGCCACGAGCGTGGCCGAAATCATGGGCTACGAGGGCAACATCCGGCAGACGTACTACCGCTGCTTCGAGCAGCTAGTGAGCGTGCCGGGCTTCACCTTCGGCTCGCGCAGCACCCAGCCCCCGCAGAATGAGCTGAATGCGCTGATTTCCTTCGGAAATATGCTCTGCTACGCGGCCTGCCTGTCGCAGATTTACCACACCCAGCTCAACCCCACCATCTCGTTTTTGCACGAGCCGGGCAGCCGGCGCTTTTCGCTAGCGCTGGACATGGCCGAGATTTTCAAGCCCCTGCTCGTGGACCGCACCATCTTCCGGCTGCTCAACAAAAAGGAGATTCAGCCCCGCGACTTCGTGCGCGAGCTCGACGGCTGCCTACTCAAGGAGGCCGGCCGCAAAACCTTCGTGCGCGTGTTTGAGGAGCGCCTGAAGGAAACCATCCAGCACCGCCGCCTTAACCGCAGCGTCAGCTACCAGCACCTCATCAAGCTGGAGTGCTACAAGCTCACCAAGCACCTGCTGAGCATGGAGGAATACCAACCTTTTAAAGCCTGGTGGTGATGTATGTTATCTTAGTTTATGATATGAAGCAACAGCGGGTAAACCGGATGCTGAAACTATGCCGCCGCTACCTGCACTGGATTCAAAACTCCGTTTTTGAGGGCGAAATCAGTGAGGTGAAGCTCACCGAGCTACTGGTCAAAGCCCGCACCATCATGGATGAGGATGAGGACAGTGTTATTATCTTCAAAAGCCGTACCCAGCAGTGGCTAGAGAAGCAAGTGGTAGGCCGCGAGCGAAGTTCGCTGGATACTATTTTATAGCGTCCGTTGGTCGTCGGTAATGCTACTGCGGCAAATAGTTACCTGACTCCAGCGGTTCGCGTCATGTATAATCTTGACTACCAGAGTCGTCTAAATCCAGGTTAAATCTTATTTTTAGCTATCGACGCTTTTTAGCACTTGGCAGGAAGTGATAAATGTGCATTCCCTACTCGCTACGGCCTATAATTGCAGAAGAATTCACGGGCTTCAATCGGACCGGATGGAATTGAAATTTGTTCACGGCCGCTTGCAGCGTGGTAAGCGTGTTGGCTTCAATCGGACCGGATGGAATTGAAATTGGACATTCAGCGGGTGGCGCTGGTGCGCGGCGAGGGCTTCAATCGGACCGGATGGAATTGAAATTAATAGCGCCACGAATCATCTTGTGTTGAACCTGGCGCTTCAATCGGACCGGATGGAATTGAAATTACTGGTCAAATACCTGCGGACACCGCATGATATTAGCTTCAATCGGACCGGATGGAATTGAAATGAGGGGGAGCGGCGCTGGTGAGCGCCCCGAGTAGGGGCTTCAATCGGACCGGATGGAATTGAAATCGTACTGGCGTTTCGTAAGGTATGAGCCAGTACGAAGCTTCAATCGGACCGGATGGAATTGAAATTTTGGCAATGCTAATGGCAATTTTACTCGTAACCTTGCTTCAATCGGACCGGATGGAATTGAAATGGCAACGCAGTAAGTGGCATCGGTAAAACATACCGGGCTTCAATCGGACCGGATGGAATTGAAATGCTTGAAGCGCACGTTGTGGCAGCCGTCGTAGGTCGCTTCAATCGGACCGGATGGAATTGAAATGAGTCGGCAAAAGGCCAGAATCGCCCGAATAACTTGGCTTCAATCGGACCGGATGGAATTGAAATAGGCCAACGAGGTGGAGGGTGCCCGGCGCGTGGCTGCTTCAATCGGACCGGATGGAATTGAAATCGCCCACGGCGTTTTGCTGCACGCTGTCGCTGGCCAGCTTCAATCGGACCGGATGGAATTGAAATAGAGGAACAATATATTTAAGCTGGTCAGCCGCACAAGCTTCAATCGGACCGGGTGGAATTGAAATACCGTTGGGGGCATCGGGATTCGCAACCAGGTCGATGCTTCAATCGGACCGGGTGGAATTGAAATGGCAATAGCCGAATCCGAAAAGGTGAACTGGGGCGGGCTTCAATCGGACCGGGTGGAATTGAAATGAGTTCCAGAAGGTTATACTTCGCGTCTGGACTAATGCTTCAATCGGACCGGGTGGAATTGAAATCTGTTGCCTCAGAATAAGACTCTTGGGTCGGTGCAGGCTTCAATCGGACCGGGTGGAATTGAAATGATGAAGCAACCACCTGACTCTCCCTCCACCCGAGCTTCAATCGGACCGGTTGGAATTGAAATAGCGTGGGATAGGACTGGCTACAGCGCCAACACGATGCTTCAATCGGACTGGGTGGAATTGAAATACGCAAGAATGCTGGCCTATCTCAGCAAGGTCAGGCGCGGTCGCCCTGGCGGAACTGGCGGGGTGAAATCCCCATCACCCTCGCGAACACGCGGGAGAAATAATAGACATCGCCAAAGCCCAGCTGATGGGCAATTTCTTTGATGCGCAGCCCGCTATCGGTGAGTTGCTGGCAGGCGTGCTGCATTTTTAGAAAATTAAAAAACACGATGGGCGGGCGCCCCACCTGCGCCCGAAACAGGGCGGCGTAGTGCGAGGCCGATAAGCCCGCCTGCGCCGCCAGCTCCGGCACCGTGAAGCTGGCGGCTAGGTGCTCGCGCATAAACTCAATGGACTGCGCGATGCCCGCCGCCGCCGGTGAAGGCGGCACCAACGGGCTGGCCGCCGGCAGCAATCCCAGCAAAAAATGCCCCAGCCGGGCGCTGGCCTGCACCACCCCGGCCAGCGTGGCGGTGAGGGTAAGCTGCGCAAACATGGCCTCAAACAAGTGAAACCGCTCCTCGGTCGGCCGGATGGTGGCGGGTAGCGTCGGCAGCTGCGCCAGCAGGTACTCGTACAGGGCCGCGGCCTGGGTGCCAGCAAAATGCAGCCAGTATATCGTCCAGGGCGTCGCCTCGTCGGCCCCGTACCGGTGGGGCACGTGCGCGGGCAAAACGACCCATTGATTGGCCCGCAGGGGCTGCTTTTCGGCGTGATGGGGCAGCTGGTACCAGCCGGCGCCCTGCACGCAGTAGAGCAGCAGGTGCTGGTCGCTGCCGGTGCGGCGCGTGCGCCGGTGCGCCCGCGCCACGGGGTAAAAGCCAATATCCGTGACGTAGAGGCCCTGGCACAGGGCGTGGCCGGTGGCTTCGTGCAGCAGGGCCACCGGCAGGCTGTAGGCCCGCTGGCCCTGAAATCCTTCTTTCATTCGCCTTAAAGGTACTGCCGGCCGGGGCCGTTGTATCGTCCATCTTTTCGTCGGAAAAGCTATTTTCAGCCACGGGCCGGGCGCTCACCTTTGCCACTGCTACTTTCGGCTTATGGGGCAGAAGCGATGACTCCCCCCTGCACCAGCGATAGCAACTGTTCTTCAGCAGGCAGGCCGCGCCTACGGCCGGCCGCCCTCCGTTTCCCACCCGCGCCATGCCCTCCCCTGCCCCCGTATCCACCGCGCCGGCGGTGGCGTTTCAGTCGGCCTACCTCGTCGGCATTGCCTTTATCGCGGCGCTGGGCGGCTATTTATTCGGGTTCGACTTTGCGGTGATTTCCGGAGCGCTGCCGTTTTTGCGGCCGCAATTTGCGCTCACGGCCTGGTGGGAAGGCTTTTTGACCGGCTCGCTGGCGCTGGGCTGCATGGCGGGCTGCCTGGGGGCGGGCCAATTGGCCGACCGCTACGGGCGGCGGCCGGGGCTGCTGCTGGCGGCGGGCATCTTCGCATTTTCGTCGGTAGCGATGGCGCTGGCGCCGGGGCTGGGCTGGTTTGTGGCGGCGCGCTTCGCGGCGGGCATCGGGGTAGGCATGGCCTCCATGCTGAGCCCGCTCTACATCGCGGAGGTGTCGCCGGCGGCGGTGCGGGGGCGCAACGTGGCTATCAACCAGCTCACTATCGTTATTGGCATTCTGGTTACCAACCTCGTCAACTACGCGCTGGCCGGCCACGGCCCCGAGGCCTGGCGCTGGATGTTTGGGCTGGGCGCGGTACCGGCGGGGCTGTTTTTGCTGGGCGTGCTGTGGCTGCCCGAAAGCCCGCGCTGGCTGGCCCAGGCCGGCCGCCTCGCCGAGGCCGAAGCCGTGCTGCGCAAAATGGGCAACGACGCCTTTGTGCAAACCACGCTGGCGGGCCTGGCCACCCCGGCCGCCGCCGGCCCAAAACCCCGCTTTCGGGACGTGCTGGGCACGGGCGGGCGGCCGGCCGTGGTGGTGGGCGTGGTGCTGGCCGTGTTTCAGCAGTTTTGCGGCATCAACGTGGTGTTCAATTACACGAGTACCATTTTCGCGGCGGTGGGTGCCGACCTCAACCGGCAGCTGCTCGAAACCATTGGCATCGGGGTAGTAAATCTGGCTTTCACGCTGGTAGCCATGTTTTTGGTGGATAAGCTGGGGCGGCGGCCGCTGCTGCTGTTTGGGGCGGCGGGGCTGGCGGTGCTGTACCTGGGGCTGGCCTTTTTGCTGCAAACCCACGCCGCGCCGGGGCTGGTGTCGGCGGTGGTGCTGGCGGCCATCGGCACCTACGGGCTGTCGCTGGCCCCGGTAACCTGGGTCGTGATTTCCGAGATTTTCCCGACCCGCATCCGGGGCGTGGCCTCGTCGGTGGCCACGGTGGCGCTGTGGGGCGCCTACTTCGTGCTGGTGTTCACGTTTCCCATTCTAGCTCAGGTCATTGGCACCTACGGGCCGTTTTATCTCTACGCGGGCATTTGCCTAGCGGGCTTCCTTTTCGTGCGGGCGAAGGTGAAGGAAACGAAGGGGCAGACTTTGGAGGAATTAGAAGATACGTTTGCGCGGCACTGATTTAGACGTTGCGACCGTGGGGCCTCACCCCCCAGCCCCCTCTCCGAAAAGGAGAGGGGGAGCCGGAAGACTACTAACGAATACTCACGTCTTTCTGCGTTCGGCTCCCCCTCTCCTTTTCGGAGAGGGGGCCGGGGGGTGAGGCGCCCACGCCCGCCGAGAAACTACAATCAACAACCAACTACCTATGCAATCTCCACCAGTAGCCATCTGGCAGGAAACGGTCGTCATCCCGACCTACGCGGTGGGCGCGCCCGACAAAAACCCGATGTTTTTTGAGAAGCGGGTGTACCAGGGCAGCAGCGGCGTGGTGTACCCGCACCCGGTTATCGACAAGATTTACGACGAGAAGCACG
>JAKONR010000154.1 GCA_022701825.1 Hymenobacteraceae bacterium
ACCGACTACATCGTGGTGCGCCACAGCCACCCCGGCCTGCCCGGCATGATAGCCCGCCAAACCACGGCCTCAGTCATCAACGCCGGCGACGGGGCGCACGAGCACCCCACCCAGGCGCTGCTCGACGCCTTCACCATCCGGGAGAAATTTGCTGACCCGCGCGGCAAGCGCGTGCTCATCATTGGCGACATCCTGCACTCGCGGGTGGCGCGCTCGACCAGCACGCTGCTGCAAAAGCTGGGCATCGAGGTGGCCTACCTCGGGCCGGGCTCGCTGGTGCCCAAATACGTGCCAGATAGCATTCCGCGCTTCACCGACTACGAGGCCGCGATGGCCTGGGCGCCCGACGTGGTGTACCTGCTGCGCGTGCAGATGGAGCGCCAGGACGTGCAGTTCTTCCCCAGCGTGCGCGAGTACCACCGCGTCTACGGCATCACCAACACTAGGCTGGCCGAAATCCGCGACCGGGGCCTCTACATCATGCACCCCGGCCCCGTGAACCGGGGCGTCGAGCTCTGCGACGCCGTGATGGACTACGAGCGCAGCCTCATCACCAACCAGGTTGAAAACGGCATTTCCGTACGCATGGCCGTGCTCGACTGGCTCACGCCGGGCGGCGACTTTCCGAAGCAGGAACCCTATGCTGCCCGGCCGCGCGCGGGCTCGGCGGTAATAATGCCCTAGCCAGCTCGGCTGTGATAGTTTAGATATCAAATAATTGACTTATAGTTTCTTGCGGGTTTACCGCAATTCTCCCCTTATGCTGCTCCTGCAAAACGCCCGCATTGCTTCCGAAAACTCTCCTGAACTGGTCGCAAGCGATGTCCTCATTAGCGAAGGAAAAATTCAGGCCATCGGCCCCAGGCTGGCCGTGCCCGCGGGAGCCCGCGTCGTCGACGCGCGCGGCCGGGTGCTGCTGCCGGGCATGTTCGATGCCCACGTGCACTTCCGCGCCCCGGGCTTCGAGAACAAGGAAACCATCACGACGGGCAGCGAGGCAGCCATCAACGGCGGCGTGACCGGCGTGGTGATGATGCCCAACACCCGCCCGGCCCTCGACTCGTCGACTGCCGTGGCCACCGTGCTCGAAAACGCCAAGCACCGCGCGCGCATTCCGGTGTACACCTCGGGCTGCGTTACCAAAAATCGTGAGGGCAAGGAGCTGGCCGAAATCGAAGGGATGCGCGGCCTCGGCGTGAAGATGCTGACCGACGACGGCGACACTACCCACGACCCGGCCGTGCTGCTGCGGGCTATGCAATACGCCACCGAGTTCGGCATGTTTTTCGCCAGCCACTGCGAAGTGCCCGAGCTGGCCGGCCCGCGCGCCCTCAACGAAGGCGTGATGAGCTACCGCCTAGGCATCAAGGGCTCGCCAGCCTGCGCCGAGGAGATTATTATCGACCGCGACATCCGGCTGGCCCGGGCGGCGGGCGCGCACGTCCACATCCAGCACGTGTCGAGCAAGCTCGGCATGGAAACCATCCGCTGGTGGAAATCGCGCGGTGATGTGAAGGTGACGGCCGAGGTGGCCCCGCACCATCTGCTGTTTACCGACGAGCACATCGGCGACTACGACACCAATTACAAAATGAACCCGCCGCTGCGTACGCAGACCGACTGCGACGCCCTGCTCGAAGGGCTCAAGGAAGGCGTGTTTGACCTCATCGCCACCGACCACGCCCCGCATACGCCCTTCGAGAAAGCCCAGGACTTCATCAGCGCGCCCAACGGCATTACCGGCCTCGACACGGCGCTGGTGTCGCTGCACCACTTCTTCGTGGCGCCGCAGAAATTCGGCTGGGACTTGGTGGTGAAGCGCTACTCGGCCGAGCCCCGCCGCCTGATGGGCCTGCCGGTGCCCAGCATCGAAGTAGGCCAGGAAGCCAATTGTGTTTTATTTGACACCGAAGCGGAAACGACTTTCACGCGGGAGTTTATGAAGTCGAAATCTCAGAACACGCCCTTCATCGACCAGACGCTGAAAGGCCGGGTGGATATGGTGGTTTTGGGCACGGAAGTACTGCTGGAACGCTAGCCGCCAGCTACCTTTTTGCAAACGACGGGGCCGCTTTCCAGAGCTTTTGGGAAGTGGCCCCGTCGTTTAGTAAGCCTATACATTACGGCTGCGCGAGGTAGCGCCGCCCCGCCGCCAGCAGCTGAGGCAAATCATTCAGGGCTACCAACTGCCGGAGGGCTAGCTTTTTATCGCGCGCCTGGTCGTAGTACGCTTCGCAAATACGGAAGCCGATGAAATAGCCCAGCGCGCCCGGCTGCCCGGTGGCCGCGTCCGGGGTCGCCAAAAACCACTGGGCCGCGATGGGCTGGTCGGCCTGCTCGGCAAACTGATGCCGCACGACCGCCTCGTGCTGCCTGGCATATGCGAAGGCCGCCGTGGCCCCCAGCCGGCCCGTCAGCCGGAAAGCCAGGTACTCGGCCGCCCCCTCCTGGATGGCCCCCTCCAGATTGGTGCGGTAGTCGCGTACTTGCTGCTGGCCATGAATAATCTCGTGGATGCAGGCCGTGCTGACGGTACTGACCGCCGATACACCGCCGCGCAGCTCCGGGCGAATTTCGGCCAGGGGCGGCTGAGGGGAAGCGCATTTCAGCTCGGCGCCGATGTAAAGCGCATCGCCGAAGGCCGTGCCGCCCACCTCAAACTTGCCCACCGCGAAGTACAGCGTGGGAAACGTCGCCGCCGGGTAGATGGCCTGCAACTGCCGGGCCGCCTGCCGAATGGCGTGCTGCTGCTGCCCAACCGACTGCATAGCCGGGCGGATGGCCGCCAGGTAGCGCCGGTGCGTCCGGATGGCCCGCAGCCAATCGGGAGCCGTGGCCTGGGCCGCCTCGGCATACTTTCGTAGGCCCGGCGTAGCCAGCGCCAAGTACTGGGTATCGATTATCGCCAGGCTGTCGGCCGTGGTGCGAGCGGTGGCCAGGCGGTCGTAGGCTTGCCAGAAATGGTCTACGTCGGCCCACACTATCCGCAGGCTATCGGCGGTAGTTCGGGGGCGGGGCGATTGGGCCGAAGCTCTCAGGCCAAGCATTGCTAACAACGCGGTTAAATACAAGCGACTACGCATAACGAAGAAATTACTACCGCCGGAGACGCCCGGCCGCTACCAGAATTACCGCCCCGCTGGCATAACGTTACGGCCGCGCCTGGCACAAAAAGCCTTTTTTAGCGAGCAGCCCACGGCCCTGCGCAATCTATTACTAAACCATTACCCAAAAAACTTTACCCTAACGATTTAGCAACGCCAATCGGCATCCCCTTTTCGTAAGGGGCCGAGTATTTAGGGGTGATGACACCGGACGCGCAGCACCTTATTCAGAAGTTTTGGGCCGGTACCGCCACGGCCGCCGACAAGCAGCAGCTAGCCGCGCTCTTCGGCCCCGACGAAGACGCCTGGCACGCACGCCTGGAGCGCGAATTTGCCGCCCACCCAGTTGGCTTCAGCCCGTTCAGCGATGAGCAATCGGCGCGGGTGTGGGCGCGCCTACGCTGGCACCTGACCACCGAAGAAACTGCCGCTCCCGCCCGCCGGCACTGGGCGCACTGGGCCGTGGCCGCCGCCGTGCTACTGACCGTGGGCCTGGCGGTGCTGCGCCTCGCCTACCGGCCAACTGGCCCCGCCCCGCTGGCTCAGGCTACCCGCCCGGCCGCACCCGCCCCGGCCCTGGTGCGCCGCGCCAACACCGGCCGCGCCCCGCTACGGCTGCAGCTGCCCGATGGCTCGATAGTGACCTTGCAACCGGGCAGCGCAGTGGCCTACTACCCGCCGTTTGCGCAGGGGCGGCGCGACATCAGCCTGCGCGGCACGGCGCTGTTTGCGGTGGCCAAGGATGCGGCGCACCCTTTTACGGTGCTGGCCAATGGGTTTGCGACCACGGCGCTGGGCACCAAATTTCGGGTGCAGGCGATTGATAGCCAGCAGGTGGCCGTGCGGCTGCTCGAAGGCAAGGTGGTGGTGCGGGCTACGGCGGCCAGCCACCTCACCATGCGCGAGCAGTTCCTGACGCCTGACCAGGAACTGACCGTGAACGCCTGCACCCGGCAGGTGCGCCTGCACACGTTTGGGCCCGCGCCCCGGCCGGTCCGGCCGCTGGCAGTCGAGATTCCGACCGGCCTCTCCTTTGAAAAAGACGACCTCGCCACCGTGTTTGCCCAGGTGGGGGCTCGCTACCACGTGCGCGTAGCCTACGACACGGCGGCCGTGCGCGGGCTCTCGTTCACGGGCGAGTTTGCCGCTACCGATGCGCTGCCGGTAGTGCTGCGCGCCGTGTGCGCGGCCAATAATCTGACTTTTATTCAAACCCCTAGCCAGGTCACTATTCGCAAGTCGCCCTAGGTTTCCCTACCCCCAACCACGGTTTAAGCTGCTTTCAAGCGCCCTTTTGCGGGCGAGCGGCACCGCCTTGCCTTTTTACTCCCCCATTTTATCTGTTGTTTTATGAAACAGCGCCTACGATTTCTACAAAACTGGCCGGTG
>JAKONR010000176.1 GCA_022701825.1 Hymenobacteraceae bacterium
TGCGCCAGGAGGCCGGCCGCATCGGCGGCATCGGGGTGTGCGGGC
Source organism: Hymenobacteraceae bacterium (assembly GCA_022701825.1). Classification (GTDB taxonomy): domain Bacteria; phylum Bacteroidota; class Bacteroidia; order Cytophagales; family Hymenobacteraceae; genus Hymenobacter. Next base: position 46 of record JAKONR010000176.1, read on the forward strand.
GCGAGCTGTGCTGCTCGACCTGGCTCACCGAGTTTAAGGCCGTGAGCACCACCGCCGCCCGCTACCAAAACCTGAGCCTGAACCCGCAGAAGCTGGCCGGCCAGTGCGGCCGCCTCAAGTGCTGCCTCAACTACGAGCTCGACGCCTACCTCGACGCCCTCAAGGACATTCCGCAGGTGCAGCGCCCGCTGCAAGTGGCCGGCGGCGAGGCATTCTTGCAGAAAACCGACATCTTCCGCAAGCGCATGTGGTTTGCCTTCAAAGGCGATAATAACTGGGTGATGCTGAGCGCCGAGCGCGTGCGCGAAGTGCTGGAATTAAATAAAAAAGGCGAAAAGCCCGACACCCTAGCCCCGCCCCGCGTGCAGGAGGAAGTAGCCCCCGCCGTGTCGACGCTCATGGAGGGCGACCTCGACCGCCTCGACGACCAAATAAAAGGCGGTAGCAAGCGCGGTAAGCGCAAGCGCAAAGACAAAGACCGTAGCGACCGCCCCGAAGCCCGCGAAACCAGCGGCCCCCTGGCCGCCCCCGACGCCCGCGAGCCTCGCGAAGCGCGGGAGCCCCGCCGCCGCGACCGCCCCGGCCGCTCGGAAAGCCCCACCGGCAGCCGCCCGCCCCGCCCCGAAAACCCGCCCAGCGCCGCCACCCCGGAGGTAGTGCCCGCCACCCCAGCCGGCCCGCCCGCCGACGAAAACGCTGAGCAGCGTGGCCGGCGCGGCGCCGCTGCCCGCCCCCTCAACCGGCGCGGCGGCCGCAATCGCGGCACCTCAGGCGACAACCCGAACACCACGCCCGCCGCCACCCGGCCCGAGCAGGAGCGCCCCCGCCGCCCCGACCAGCCGGGCCGCCCGCCCCGTGGCGCGGCCCCGGCCGAAGGCAGCGGCGCGCCCCCGCGCCCGCCCCGTGGCGAAGGCGACGCCGCGCGCGGCAGCTCATCGCGCGGGCGCGGCCGGCGCGGCGGCGGCGCTCGGCCGGGTGGTGGCGACGCGGCCGGGCCCGCGGCGGGCAACTAACTCTTGGTTATTGTGAATCGACAAGCAAAATACCTGATGCCTAAGCTACTCAAAGGGCCAGTGGCCGCGCTGCTGGCCCTGGCCGCCGCCCTTACCCTCGGCGCCTGCGACCCCAACCGGGTGTATGAAGAAAACACCGACCTGACCTCGCCCAGCGGTGATGCCTACGTGTGGGACGTGCAGCAGCGCCCGAGCTTCACCTTCGCCATCGCTGACACCACGGCCCGCTACAATGTGTACTTCAACGTGCGCAACGCGGCGGGCTACGGCTTCTATAACCTTTACCTCAAGCACACCCTCACTGGCCCCGACGGCCGCGTGGTGGGCCGGCCACTGCTGCATCAAATGGTAGTGCTTGACCCCAAAACCGGCGAGCCGCTGGGTGCGGGCTCCGGTGATATCTTCGACCACCAGTTTTTGGCTCTGCGTAAGGTGCGCTTCGCCCGCCCCGGCAATTATAAAATGACGCTGGAGCAGTATATGCGCCAAAACCAGCTGCCCGGCATTATGTCGGTGGGCGTGCGCGTGGTGAAAGAGGACAAGTAGTGAAAGGCGAGTTGTAAAAACGAGTCATGCTTTCCTGCGTTCAGCATGACTCGTTTTTACTTGCCCTTTTTCAAGTCTCGAAACGCCACATTCAGCCCCTCGGCCCAGACGGGGTGGGCGATAACCATTTCTTCCAGCTCCTGGTAGGGTAGCTCACCAGCCATCGCTACCTGGATAATGGTCATGATTTCGCCGGCCTCGGCCCCCAAAATGGCGGCCCCCAGAATCTGGTCGTCGTCGCCGACCAGTATTTTCCAGCAGCCGGCGGTTTCGCCGGTTTGCTGGGCGCGGCTGATTTTCTTAACCGGCGTGAAGCTCACGCGGTATGGCACTTTCTTTTCCCTGGCCTGCTCCTCGCTCAGGCCGATGCGGCCGAGCTGGGGCGTGGTGAACACGCAGTAGGGCAGGGGTCGCTTTTTGGCCGAGTGGCGCGGGCCCTCGTGCAAGAGGTTGTTGCGCACCACCCGAAAATCGTCGTAGCTGATGTGCGTAAACTGCGGCCCGCCGTGCACGTCGCCCAGCGCGTAGATGTGCGGCACGTTGGTTTGCAGCGCATCGTTGACTTGAATAAAGCCTTTCTCATCAAGCTCAACGCCAGTCGTTTCGATGCCCAAGCGGTTGGTGTTGGGCTGGCGGCCGGTGGCTACCAGCAAGTGGCTGCCGTGCAGGCGGCGCTCGCCCTGCGGCGTGTGCGTGCTGAGTGTGTAGCGGCCGGCTTCGCTGCGCGAAACCTTGTGCACCTCCGCGTTCAGAATAAACTCGACGCCTTCGGCTTCGAGCGCTTTTTGCAGCTCGTCGCACACGTCTTTGTCTTCGTGCTCAAGTACTTGGTCGCCGTTCTCGATAACCGTGACGCGGCTGCCGAAGCGCAGAAACATTTGCCCAAATTCGAGCCCGATGTAGCCGCCGCCCAGAATGAGCAGGTGCTCGGGTACTTCGTCGAGGTCCAGAATTTGGGTGGTGTTCAGAAAGCCCGCCTCGGCCAGGCCCGGTACGTCGGGCACGGCCACGTGGGTGCCGGTGTTCACGAATATTTTTTTGGCGGTAATCTCGCTGGTGCGGGTTTTAGTTTCCTGCACCTGCACGGTGTGTGGGCCGGTGAAGGTGGCGTGGCCGCGCACCAGCGTCAGGTTGTCGTAGTCGTGGTTGAGCGAGTCGGCCAGATTGCGGCGCGACTGGTCGAGCAGGCGGTTTTTGCGGGCCATTACGGCAGGCATATCCACCTCCACCTCGCCCGTGATGCGCACGCCCAGCTCGGCGGCGGTGCGCGCCTCGTGGGCGCGGGTGGCCGAGGCTACCAGGGTTTTGGTGGGCACGCAACCGTAGTTGAGGCACGAGCCGCCCACCTGGGCTTCTTCCACCAGAATCACTTTTTGACCCGCCTCGGCCAGGGCCTTGGCCAGCGGGTTGCCGGCCTGGCCGGAGCCGATGATGAGCGCATCGCAGGAATAATCAGACATAGTAACTACGGAGCAAGCTAAGGAAATGAGTAGCGCAGGCTATACGCAAAGCCCCGGCCGACGACCGGAAAATTTAGGTTAATATCTTCATGCAACGTTCAGCCCCGAAAGCAACTCGCTGGTAGGAAGGCCGGCCGGTAAGTGTCCGGCCGCAAGTAGTTTCGGCCACTCACCAAACTCGTTACGCGGTGCCTTATGAAGTATCACTACGCGATTAGCAGCCTGGGCGCGTTGCTGCTGGGTGGCTGTTCGGTGTATACGCCCATGCTGGGCGCGGCCCCCGAAATCCGGGCCAAAGGCGAGCTGGAAGCCACTGCCGCCTGGTCGCTCACCAATCGCCTCGATGTGGGCGCTACCTACTCGCCGGTGCCTCACCTGCTGGTGCGCGCCGCCGCCAGCACCAAAGGCGGCGGCCGCTCGGCGGCGCCCAACGACAGCAGTAGCTACTCCCGAACCACTCAATATGAACTGGCCGTGGGCACCTACTGGCCTCTGGGCGAGCACTGGCTGGTGGGCGGCCTGGCGGCTTTCGGGCAAACGCACGCCGAGGCCCGCTACGACAACGACGGCACCGCCCGCCTCTTCAGCTTCCGCAACCCGACGCGGCACCAGTTCGACGCCCGCTACCACAAGTACTCGGGCGAGGCCTACCTCACCTGCCAGCCCAGCCACCGCGTGAGCCTGGGGCTGGCGTACCGGGTGGTGCAGGTGCGCCTTGCCGACGTTACCGACCGAGGTGTGCCCGTGCAGTCGGCGCCAGTGCTGCGCGGTGAGCCCATGTTTTTTGTGCGGCTGGGGCCACCGGCCGAGCCGCGCCCGTGGCAGATGCAGCTGGCAGTGGGCAGCTCCGGCACCTTCGGCTACGACGAGCGCACCGCCGCTGACCGCGCCGACCCCGCCCGGCAGTTTAAGCTGGGCCGCGGCTATTTATCGCTGGGAGCGGCGTTTTACCCGCATCTGCTGTGGCAGAAATAACAAGTAGCTAAGGCTTGGACTCAAAAAACTTGCTGAGCGGGCGCTTAAACAGGCCGCTGCTGGTAGCAAGGTACACCGTATCGCCCCAGGTTTCGAGGTCGTTGATAGCTGTTTGATTCAGCCCGTCATCTTTAAGCTGACGCAAACGCCAGGTTTGTTTGGTGCGGTTTAGGTTAAGCGTGTAAAGCCGTCCGCCGCCGTAGAGGTGCGTCACCACTACCAAGCTGTCGCCCAGGGGGTGAATGGTAGTGGAGCGTAGGTAGGGACCGCTGGTAGTGGGTTGCCAATTGTCGCCGTTATCGGTAGAGATGGCCAGCTTGTTGTCGCCTAGTCTGGCCCACAGGACGCCTTGCCATTTGAAAAAATCTGAAGCCTCGGAGTTGTTAGGTAGTACTTTGCGAAAACTACCGGTTTCGGTTATTTTAAATACGCCCTCGGTGCCGCAGTCCACCAGAAAATAATCGTCGAAAGAGGCTAATAGGTAAGGTTTGTACCCATTGTAGCCTTGCGTAATGGGTAGTTCGACTATTTGCGATTGCGCCGTATAAATGGGATAGTTAAGACCTGAGGTAGTGGTAATGTGTGCTAGCACCAAGCGGTTTTTAAAGTCGTTCCGGCCGCTTTCGTAAGGAAAAAGCAGGTAGTTATTCTTGTTGAGAGCCGCAAAAGGATTGAAAGGGTTCGCATTGGGCTCTACATATAAGGCTCTTGGGTCTATGCCTTTAAGCCGGATTCGCCCACCCGCCCTACTGGTTACGGGCTGGGTATTCGGGATGAGGTATACCACCGTGTCGTAGTACGATACCAAAAACTCAGGTCCAATCAAGAATCGCGTAGTGAGGTTGCCGGAGCCCCAGGATATGTACTGCGTGTAGCGTAGAGGGCCAATAGCCTGGCCTTCCAGCGCCGCAAAGCCCCCTGGCTGCTGAAAATAAAGCCCGGTCGGCCCTTTACCTGAGCCTAGCAGGATACTAAAACTATCGGTAAACGACTTGTCGGCCACCCAGCTATACTGGCGGTCCTGCACCACAATGGTTTCTATCTCTTTGCGGCAAGCCGCGCCCAACAATAATAGGCTGAAAAGCAATAAGGTATTGATGCGATGCATGGCAAGGAAAAGAGAAAAGAAGCAGGATGCGTAAAAGTAAGCGGCATAAAAAAAGCCCCGGCCATAGTCGGGGCTTTTTTTATTAGAAAACAGGCGCAAATTACTTGCCGCTCAGTGCCTTCAGCATAGTATCGCCAATCTCGGCGGGCGAGTCCACCACGTGGATGCCGCACTCGCGCATGATGGCCATTTTAGCGGCGGCCGTGTCATCGGCCCCGCCTACGATGGCACCGGCGTGGCCCATGCGGCGGCCGGGAGGCGCAGTTTGGCCGGCGATGAAGCCTACGACGGGCTTCTTGTTGCCGGTTTCCTTAATCCAGCGGGCGGCTTCGGCTTCCATGCCGCCGCCGATTTCGCCAATCATCACGATGCCCTCGGTTTCGGGGTCGTTCATCAGCAATTCTACCGCCTGCTTGGTGGTAGTGCCGATGATGGGGTCGCCGCCGATGCCGATGGCCGTGGTCTGGCCCAGGCCGGCTTTGGTGAGCTGGTCCACGGCTTCATAGGTCAGGGTGCCCGATTTGGACACAATGCCGATGCGGCCTTTGGTGAAGATGAAACCGGGCATGATGCCCACTTTGCACTCGCCGGCGGTCATCACGCCGGGGCAGTTCGGGCCAATCATCGTGATGCCCTGCCGGTCTTTCAGGTAGTGCTTCACGGCAATCATGTCCTTGGTCGGGATGCCTTCGGTGATGGTGATAATCACCTTAATGCCGGCATCGGCCGCTTCCATGGTGGCATCGGCGGCGAACGCCGGGGGCACGAAAATGATGCTGGTGTCGGCGCCGGCCTTCTCCACGGCCTCGGCCACGGTGTTGAACACGGGACGGCCGAGGTGCTCGGAGCCGCCTTTGCCGGGCGTCACGCCGCCCACCACGTTGGTGCCGTAGTCCATCATCTGCTGGGCGTG
>JAKONR010000284.1 GCA_022701825.1 Hymenobacteraceae bacterium
CGCCGACCCAGCCGCCCATGTCCACGTAGCCGTAGGCCCCGCCGGCGCGGCCCTCGTTCACGGTCAGGCAGATGCCGGTTTGCTGCTCGCGGCAGGTGCGGCAGCGCCCGCAGGCCACGTTGAAGGGTACCGACACGAGGTCGCCCTTCTTCAAAAACTCCACATCGGCCCCGGTTTCGATAACCTCGCCCGTGATTTCGTGGCCCAGCACCAGGCCCGACGGGGCCGTGGTGCGCCCGCGCACCATGTGCTGGTCGGAGCCGCAAATATTGGTGGATACTACTTTGAGAATAACCCCGTGGGTGATGGTTTTGCCCTTCGGGTTTTTCAACTCCGGAAAAGCAATGTTCTGCACCTCGACTTTGCCGGGGCCTACGTAAACGACGCCTCTGTTGCTGGCCATGGTAGTTGGTTTGGTTTAAGGAAGAGTGAGTTAGGTAGGCGCTGGGCTAGTTGCCCTCGATAGCCTGAATGCCGGCCAGGGCCACGGCGTGGTCGTCTTCCACAGTGCTGCCCGATACGCCAATGGCCCCGATAATGGTGCCGCTGCTATCCTTGATGGGCAGGCCACCGGGAAAGGTGATGAGGCCGCCATTCGACACTTCGATATTAAAAAGCGGGCCGCCGGGCTGCGACGCCTGGCCGAGGTCGCCGGTGGGCATGTCGAAGAAGCGGGCCGTTTTGGCCTTCTTGATGGAAATGTCGAGCGAGCCGAGCCACGCGCCGTCCATGCGGGCGAAGGCCGTGAGGTTGGCCCCGGCATCAACCACGGCAATGTTCATTTTAACGCCCATATCGAGGCATTTTTGGTGCGCGGCCTGAATGGCGGCTTGGGCTTGGGCGAGGGTGATACCCATGAGAAAAAGAAGCTAAAAGGGTGGAAGTAAGAAAATGGAAAAGCTGGTTTCCACTCGTTAAACCCTTGCTTTGGGCTTCTGGTTAAGATTAGCGGGCGTATTTGGGGTAATGCCCGAATTTTATGCACAACTAACCTAAAGTGGCAGCACCGAGCCGACAGTTGAGTAATTTTGCCACCCCATGCAGCAATATCAAACGCTTCTCCGTCACATCCTAGATAATGGAGCACCTAAAACAGACCGTACAGGTACATGTACTATGTCAGTTTTTGGGTATCAAATGCGGTTCGACCTCACTAAGGGTTTCCCTCTTGTGACAACCAAAAAGGTGCACCTTAAGAGCATTATCCACGAGCTATTGTGGTTTCTAAAAGGTGATACTAACATCGCATATCTTCAACAAAATGGTGTTAGAATATGGAATGAGTGGGCCGACGCCGATGGCAACCTTGGCCCCGTGTACGGCTACCAGTGGCGCAGCTGGCCCGACGGTCACGGCGGCCACATCGACCAGATTTCGCAGCTTATCGAGCAGCTCAAAACCCAGCCCGACTCGCGCCGCCTGGTGGTGAGCGCCTGGAACGTGGCCGACCTGCCCAGCATGAAGCTACCCGCTTGTCACGCCTTGTTTCAATTTTACGTGGCCGATGGCCGCCTTTCGTGCCAGCTCTACCAGCGCTCGGCCGACGTGTTTTTGGGCGTGCCCTTCAATATTGCCTCCTATGCGCTGCTCACGCTCATGGTGGCCCAGGTAACGGGCTTGCAGCCGGGCGAATTCATCTGGACGGGTGGCGATACGCACTTGTACAGCAACCATTTGGAGCAGGCGCGCCAGCAGCTGGAGCGCGCACCGCGCCCGCTGCCCACCATGCGCCTGAACCCCGGGGTGCAGGATATTTTTGGCTTTCGGTACGAAGATTTTGAACTGCTCGACTACCAGCCGTGGCCGGCCATCAAGGCGCCGGTAGCTGTGTAAATTATGAGCAAATTCTAAATTTGAGATTATTTTTCCAAACTTAAAACAGGGTCATAGTGCTAGACAATTAGTAATTAACGGGTTAGTATATTGGCATTGCGCTTGCGAGTAATCGGAAGTATCATTCTGCGTGTTGTCGTGAGTACTTCCCTGCTTTCTACGTTGCATCGGGCGCTCATCACCCTCAGCGCCCTACAGCTCGGCCAAGGCCCCCGAGCAGTTGTTTTGAAAAGTAACCAGGTAACGGAAGCCGACCTGCGCGAACACTACGCGCACTGGCAGCGGCTGCAGGTAGTAAACCAGGCCCAGCAGGCCCGCTACGAGCCCGGCACCAATGCCACTACCGACCCGCCCGTGCGGGCGGCATAATAATTGTAGGCCGGAGCAGCCCTGCGGCCCATAAGGCCGTATAAGGCCAAGCATGAGGCAAAAATGGTATGCATTCGTAGTGGGAGTAAGTGGTGTGCTAGCGGGGCTGCCGGCCCAGGCGCAGAGCGGCGATGGCGTGTATGCCGCGCCGGGGCACCCTATCACGTTTCCGCACCGCCCGCCGCCGCCCGCGCCGCGCCCCGATGCGGTAGTGTCGCCCATTTTGCCGCGTTTTTGGCACGATGAAGTCAACGGCCGCACCCGCGCCAGCGACTTCTATAAGTTTATGAGCCAATACCTTAAGTACCCCAAGCCAGCCATTGACGCGGGCATGGTGGGGCGCATCTTAGTGCGCCTCACCGTAAGCCCCAATGGCCGGGTGGCCGGGGCGCAGGTAGTGGGCCGGCAGGTGGCCTCGCGGCTGGCCGCGCCGCCCACGGCCGCCGCGTTGGCCGCCGGTACCTCGGCGCTCGAAGCTGAGACGCTCCGCATTTTCTACGCCGCCCGCTTCCAGGTAGCGAAGGTGAAAACTGACACGGTGACGGTGTCGGCCAGCTTCCAGATAGAATAGGCTGGTAGGCCTACGTTTTAATAAGCGCATCGCCCGCCGCCGACCAAGCTACCCGCGCAACCTGGCCAGTAAGGCCGCTGGTGGCTCGGCAAGCAGCTCGGAGCCAAACTGCTGCACGGCCCGCACGCCCGCCACATTGGCCGTGAAAATGGCTTCAGCCGCTAATACTGCTGCCACCGGAAAAAGCCCTTCCTCACAGCAAATGCCTAACGCCCGCGCACGCCGCAGCACGTCAGCCCGTCGCACGCCGGCCACGCAGCCACTAGCCAGCGCGGGTGTATGTAAGGTATTGCCTTTGAGCCAGAAAATGGCCGCCGCGCCCGCTTCGGCCACGTGGCCGGCGGCGTCGCAAAGGATAATCTCATCGAGCCCGCGCTGCTGCCGCTCGTGGGCCGCCCGCACGTAGAGCCACGCCTGCGGACCCTTGCAAAAGCTGAGCGGCGAGTAGATAGAATGCGTTTCTCGCGCAAAATCGGCCCGGCCGATGGGCGAGTTGTCGGGCACAAAGGGCTCGGTGGTGGCCAGCCACTCGGCCGCGCCGGTGGGCGGGGTGTAGCGCCCGCCGCCGCCGCGCCACAACTGCAGCCGCAGCCGGGCGGTGGGCAGGCCGTTGGCCTCGGCGAGGCGGGCCAGGGTAGTGGCCAAGGCCTCGGCAGTAGCCAGCGGCGCGGGTAGCGTGAGGTAGAGCGCGGCGGCGGCCTGCTGCATCCGGGCGGCGTGGTCGGCGGCCAGGCGCAGCTGGTTATTGCTGTAAACCAGCGTCTCAAAAAAGCCATCGCCGAAGGCCAGGCCGCGATTAGGCAGGGGCAGGGCAGCGGTGGGTAGCAGGTCGTTATTATAAAGCAGCATAAACTAGCGGCGGGCTACGCGGTAGGGCACCGTGACGCGGAAGGTCGTGTCGCGACCATTAGAACTGAGGCGGATGGTGCCTGTCCAGGTAGCGGGGCCGGGGCGGGTAGGAGCACGGAAGCGAACTTGGCCAATGCCGACAGAGTCGGCGGGCACAGGGTGGCCGTTGCAGGCCATTTGCATCCGTAGCTGGTTGGCTGAAAAATAGCCTACTAGCCCCAGACGGGCGCGGTAGGTGTCGCCGGGGGCAACTACGTTCGACTCGGCAGTGGCAGTGGCCAGTGGGTGCGACAGCCAACGTTGCGCACCTACCCGTTTGCCGATGCTTTGTAACGCGTGCGTCTGGCAGGTCAGAATCTCGCTTTCGAGCCGGGCGAGGTCGGCTAGGGCCTCCGCTACGGAGGTAGTACGGTCGAAAGTGAGTACTTGTAGCGAAGTTGCCTTTGCGTCGAGCAAACTGAGTTGGCGCAACGTATCGGCGTAGGCAGCCAGGCGCCGCTCCAGCGCCTGCCGCTGGGGCGCATCTTTGCTGAACTCCGCGCCAATAGCCTCACCTAGGTGCTGCAACAGCATAGCCTCCTTGTTGCTAGTGGCGCGGCGCAATTGGCTGCCTGTGGTCTGCAGCGCATTCATTAGCTGCTGCACACGGGCTTGTAGCGCTTCGGCCCGGCGAAGTAGCGCTATGTCAGTGGGCTGGTTGCGGTTTTTGGCAGCGGCGGCCTTTAAGCCCATAATGGTGCCCTCGGTAGTACGGCTGGCTAGGTCATTCTCCGTAGTGAGTACCTCTGTGAGTTGCGCAAGCTGCTGATAAAGAAGGTTTTGCTGGCGGTAGTGATGTAGTGCGGCCCAGCCGCCTGCCCCCGCTAAGAGCAGTAGAAGGATAAGGCAGCGCATTAGCGTTGGCGGGGCTTGACGATAAGATACGGCACGGTGGTTTCCAGCACGGTATCGCCGACTGCCCAAGGTAGTTGCACGCGGCCGTGCCACGCGGCCCGCACGGTATCGGGCTGGCCAGGGCGAGCAATGGGCACTTTGAACTGTACCAGTGCTTGGCCGGTAGCGGGGTCGAGGGGCACTTCGCGGCCGTTGGCGCTGAACTGCGCCTGTCTGGTTGAAGCACTCAGTAATAGCATCAACTGCGCCTGATAAACTGCACCGGGAGCAACAGTTTCGGATGCCGGTATCGCAGATGCGCCGATTTTATCAAAGCAAAGGTCGCAGCCCATTCCTATTTTTTGGGCTTGATGCGTTAATGCTTCGGCTTCTAGCTGGCGTACCTGCGTTTCTAATCTGGTCAGCAGGGCCAGCGCGGCAGGTTTTGGGGCCGCCGCGCTATCAAAATCGCTTAGCCAGCCGGCAGATGCTAGTTGGGTGGGTACATCAGGCAGGAAGTTTTTTATAAAGATGATATACTGATTTAGCTGCGTAGGAAGCTGTTGCAATGCTGTGTGGTCGGCTGCTTGCCACGACCGCCGCAACTGGTGCAGCGTATCGAGTAGGGTTTGGGTACGACTTTGGACTTCTTTGGCCTGCTGGAGAACGGCCATATCGGTGGCTTGATTGTGCTTTTTATTAATCGTAGTCGCAATAGAAAATAACGTGTTCTTAGCACTTTTGGCCCGCTGCGTATTACTAATAGCTAAGCGACTATCTAATGCCGTAATGCGCGCCAGCGTGACCACCTGCCGCGCCTGCGCCCGGTAATAAACCCAGCCCGCGCCTGCTAGCGCGGCCACCAGTAGCCCAGTAAAAATTCGTGCAGGTCGGCTCATAGATAACGTGTAAATAATCAATAAGCTACCAACGCCCGCTGCTCCCAAACTAATATGAACCTCACCCCGGCTGCGGCTACAAAATCCGCCAAATCTGTAGTCTAAACAAGCACGAATTTCTTGCCCGGCAGCGCCCGCACTACGCCCCGAAACTCCAGCCCCAGCAGCAGCGAGGCTACCAGATGAATGGGCAGCTGCGCCTTCCAGGCGAGGTCGTCCATCTGGGCCTCCTTGCTGGCCATGAGCACCGTGAGCAGCGCAAACTCGTCGGCTGTGAAATCGGCCGCCGCGTAGGCGGGAGCCGGCTGAAACTTGCCGGGCAGGTGCAGCGCGGCGTCCCAGTTCAGGAGCTGCTCCAGGTCCTTGGGCTCCTGGTAGAGGGCCGCTTTATTGTTCTTGATGAGCATGTTGCAGCCTTCCGACGAGGGCGCGCCCAGCGGGCCGGGCACGGCCAGCACGTCGCGGTCGTAGCCCAGGGCCAGCTCGGCAGTGATGAGGGCGCCGCCCTTGGCCGCTGCCTCCACTACCACCGTGCCATCGGCCAGCCCGGCGATGATGCGGTTGCGCTGCGGAAAGTTGTAGCGGTCGGGCTGCGTGCCGAAGGGAAACTCGGTGAGCAGGCCGCCCGTTTCGCGCATTTTCTCGGCCGTTTTGCGGTGCGCGGCGGGGTAGATGATGTCGAGGCCGGTAGCCATCACGCCCACCGTGGGCAGCCCTTCCTGCAAGGCCGCGCGGTGCGCCATGATGTCGATGCCGTAGGCCAACCCGCTGACGATGAGCGGCTGGTGCGAGGCGATGCCCTTGAGCATGCGCTCGGTTTGCTCGCGGCCATACTCAGTGGCCTGGCGGGTGCCCACCAAAGCCAGGGTTTTGGGCGCGTTCAGGTCGGCTGGGCCTTGGTAGTAGAGCAGTACCGGCGCATCGGGGATAAGCTTGAGGCGCGCCGGGTATTTCTTGCTGGTATAAAACAGAATTTCAACGCCCTCCTTTTCGGCCTTGCGCAGGCTGGCTTCGGCCTGGGTTAGTGCCTTGCCGCGCTCGGGCCCGGTCAGGATTTTGATGGTCGCGTCGCCCACGCCGGGGATGCGCCGCAGCTTGCCGGGCGGCAGGTGCAGCACGTTTTTGGCCGACGAGCCGTAGCTCATCAGCTGCCGCGTGAGCTGCGGGCCGATGCCGGGCAGGAGCGTGAGGGCCAGTTCGTGGTAGAGGTCGTCGGTAGGCATTTTGGATTGTAGGCGTGGGCAGCAGCGTCCGTCTGTCATTGCGAGCGCAGCGAAGCAATCGCATCAAAACGAGCCGTATGGATTCCGTTCGGGTGCGATTGCTTCGCTGCGCTCGCAAGGACAAATGGGTTACTCCGCCTTCCCCGCCGCGTCAATCTCCTTTTTCAAACTCAGTAAAAACCCGCGCACCTTCTCCAAAGACTGAATCACGTCAATCTTGTCCTTGAGCTGGCCGCCCTTCTGCTTCAGCATCTCGCGGGCGCCGGGAATGGTGTAGCCGCGCTCCTTAACCAAGTGGTAGATAGTGCGAAAGGTATCCACGTCGGCTTGCGTAAACAGCCGGTTGCCCTTCTTGCTTTTGCGCGGGCGCAGCTCGTCAAACTCCGTTTCCCAGAAGCGGATGAGCGAGGTGGCCACGCCAAACTGCTCGGCCACCTCGCCGATGGTGAAGTACTGCTTGGTAATGTCGCGTTCTTTGTAGGGCATCGAAGAATGTAGGGTAAGCTTTAGCTTGCCAGCCGTGGAAAAGGCAAGCTAAAGCTTACCCTACCCGCAAGCTACCTTTGCCGGCGCAAAGCAACGTCAAAAATACCCGGTATTTGCCGCAGTTCCATGTCCCTTCCTACCGCCAGCCACGTCCGCCAGCAGTTTCTCGATTTCTTCGCCTCCAAAGGCCACCACATCGTGCCCTCGGCCCCGCTCGTGGTCAAGGACGACCCCACGCTGCTGTTCATCAACAGCGGCATGGCCCCGTTTAAAGACTACTTT
>JAKONR010000252.1 GCA_022701825.1 Hymenobacteraceae bacterium
GCGCAGGATATCGCGCACCTCGTCGAGGTCAAAATCGTGGGCAAACTCCACGTTTACCGACTCGGAGTGGCCGCCCATCACGGGCACGCGCACGCAGGTAGCCGTGACGCGGATGCTGTCGTCGCCCATTATTTTCTTGGTCTCGTTCACCATTTTCAGCTCCTCCTTGGTGTAGCCGTTGGGCTGAAACACGTCGATGTGGGGCAGCACGTTCAGGTCGATGGGGTGGGCGTATGCGGGGTTACTAGCAGTTTGGCCGGCGCGCTCCTCCATGAGCTGGTCCACGGCTTTTTTGCCGGTGCCCGTCACGCTCTGGTAGGTACTGATGACGAGGCGCTTGGCCTGGTACTTCTTGTGCAAGTCATTGAGCGCCACCACCAGCTGAATAGTCGAGCAATTGGGGTTGGCGATAATTTTGTCGTCCTTGGTGAGCACGTCGGCGTTCACCTCGGGCACCACCAGCTTCTTGGTGGCATCCATGCGCCAGGCCGACGAGTTATCGACCACCACGGTGCCCACCTCGGCAAACTTGGGGGCAAACTCCAGCGACACGCCGCCGCCGGCCGAGAAGATGGCGATGGCCGGGCGCGCCGCAATGGCGTCTTCCATGCTCACCACCGGGTAGTCTTTGCCTTGAAAATGAACCAGCTGGCCCACCGATTTGGCCGAGGCCACGGGCAAAAGCTCGGTTACGGGAAACTGGCGCTCGGCAAGCACCTTCAGCATCTCGGTGCCCACCAGCCCGGTGGCACCCACAACGGCAATTTTCATGAGGGAAACAATAAGGCGCGACCCCGCACGGAGCCGCCGGGCGCAAAGGTCGGCCAGCGCCCGGTATTTGGCCAAGCCAGCGGTGGCGGCCGGAACAAAGCAGGCCCCACGCGGGTAAAACTCACCGGCAAACTGCCTGCGGCTATTCGTTAGGCCCAATTAAAGTTTAGAAAAATACTACTGTCCCGCTTACTTTGCGGTAGTGCTGCTGGCTCTTGGCTCGCCGGGTCAGAAATTTCAACTATACCATGAAAAAATATTTTACCTCGTTGTTACTGGTCACGCTGGCCGTTTTGCTGGCGTCGCCGGGCGCGGTGGCGCAAGTGCTGCCGGGCACCTTCGCGGCGGGTGCCACGCACTCGCTGGCCATCCACGCCGATGGCACCCTGTGGGCCACGGGCGACAATACTTACGGCCAGCTCGGTACCGGCACTACCACCAGCCACGCTACCTGGGTGCAAGTGGGCAGCGGCGCTACCTGGGTGCGGGTGGCGGCGGGCGAGCAGCACAGCCTGGCCCTGCAAGCCAATGGCAGCCTTTGGGCCTGGGGCTCGAATACCTACGGCCAGCTCGGCACCAGCACCACCAGCGGCGCGGGCTACGAAGCCACGCCCACGCAGGTGCCGGGCACCTACACCCAGCTGGCGGCCGGGGCCAGCCACAGCCTGGCCCTGCAAGCCAATGGCACCCTCTACGCCTGGGGCCGCAACACCTACGGCCAATTGGGCAACGCTAACGGCAACGGCCTGGCTACCCCTACCTATACGCCTACTCCGCTGGCCGGCACCTACAGCCAGCTGGCCGCCGGCTACGACTTTAGCCTGGCCCTGCGGCCCGATGGCACCCTCTGGGCCTGGGGCCGCAACACTTATGGCCAGCTCGGCAACGCCACCGGCACCGGCACCGATGCCGCCAGCCCCATCCCCACGCAAGTGGGCGCGGCCATCTATACCCACCTCGCGGCCGGCCAAGACCACAGCCTAGCCCTGCGGCCCGACGGCACCCTCTGGGCCTGGGGCCGCAACACTTATGGCCAGCTCGGCAACGCCACCGGCACCGGCACCGATGCTGCCAGCCCCACCCCCACGCAGGTGCCGGGCACCTACACCCAGCTGGCGGCCGGGGCCAGCCACAGCCTGGCCCTGCAAGCCAATGGCACCCTCTACGCCTGGGGTACTAACGCCCTGGGCCAGCTGGGCAATGGCAGCCCCACCCCGGCCGCCAGCCCTACCCCGGCCCCGGTACCCGGCACCTACGTGCAGCTGGCGGCCGGCACCGGCCACAGCCTGGCCTTGCGTGCCAGCGGCGCCCTCTACGCCTGGGGCAGCAATGCGGCCGGCCAACTAGGCGGCCCAGTGGCCACCACCGCGCCGGTGGCCACTGGCACGGCTTTACCTACTCGCAGCACGGCCATGGGCAGCAGCTTTGGGCTGGCCGTGCGGGCCGATGGCACTCTCTGGACCTGGGGCGACAACGGCTACGGCCAGCTTGGCGATGGCTCCACTACCAGCCGCACCCGCCCCTTGCAGGTGGGCGCCGACAACGACTGGGTGCAGGTGGCGGCGGGCACGAGCCACAGCCTGGCGCTCAAGGCCAATGGCACCCTGTGGGCCTGGGGCCTTAACAACCGGGGCCAGTTGGGCAGCAGCACCAACAGTAGTACCAATGCCGCCAACGCTGCCCCGATTCAGATAAGCCCCGACCTCTATACCTCCGTGGCGGCGGGCGCCTACCACAGCCTGGCCTTGCGCGCCGATGGCAGCCTCTACGCCTGGGGCTATAATTACTACGGCCAGCTCGGCAATGGCGCCAGCACCAGCGCCGCCGCCGCCAACCCCACCCCTTCCCTGGTGAGCGGCACCTACACGCAGGCCGCGGCGGGCATCACGCACTCGGTGGCGCTCCAGGCCGATGGCAGCCTCTGGGCCTGGGGCGGCAACGACCAAGGCCAGCTCGGCGTGAGCCTCAATTTTGGGGGTGGCAACCTCACGACCGTGCCCACCCGCGTGGCCGCGCCCTACACGGCCGCCGCCGCCGGCTCGTACCACACGCTGGCCCTGGCCGCCGATGGCACCCTCGCTACCTGGGGCAGCAACGATAACGGGCAGCTCGGCAATGTGCCGCTCACCACTACCCGCACCTTCGCGGCCAGCCCAGTGGCGGGGCTCTACAGCCAGGTGGCGGCGGGCGGGCTGCATAGCCTGGCCCTGCGGGCCGATGGCACCCTGTGGGCCTGGGGCCGCAATGCCGAAGGGCAGCTCGGCCGGGGCAATGCCACCAGCACCAACACCAACGTGCCCACGCAGGAGGCTACGCTGGCCACCACCTGGACCACCCTGGCCACCGGCAATGGGGCCAATTTCTCGCTGGTACGCGCGCCTTCGGGCCTCACCTTTGCCAGCAGCGGCCAAAATGCGTCGGGCCAGCTCGGCAATGGCACGGCCTCTTCAGCCACCCGCTTCGACCGCCTCATTTCGCTCAGCCAGTCGCCGCTGCCGGTGCAGCTGCTAAGCTTTGGGGCACGGCGCACGGCGGCGGCCACCGTGGCCCTGGCCTGGGCCACGGCCACCGAGCTGCACAATGCGGGCTTCGGCATCGAGCGCTCAGCCGATGGTGTAGCCTTCACCCCGATAGGCTTCGTGGCGGGCCGGAGCCAAAGCGCGACTACCTTATCCTATACTTTTCAAGATAATGCCGCCGCCGGGCCGGTCTACTACCGCCTGGCCCAGGCTGATACCGACGGCAGCATTACCTTCTCGCCGGTGCAGTTTGTGGCCGCTGCCGCCCAAGGCCTGGCCGCTACGCTGCAACTAGTGCCCAACCCCGCTCCCAGCGGCCTGGTGCAGGCCCTGGGTATGCCCGAGGGTGCCACCCTGGCCGTATACGACACCATGGGCCGCCTGCTGCGCCCCGCCACCACCGCCGCCACCCTCGACGTGGCCGGCCTGGTGCCGGGCGTATACGTAGTGCGGGCGCAGGCGCCCGGCCAGCCAGCGCAGTCGGCGCGCTTGCTGGTGCAGTAGGTGCCCCCGCCCCCAGGGCCTTGTTTTTAGTTTCCAATCGCTCCTCTCTACCAAACCAACCAGCCACTCATGGCCATCAATCCCAAAACTAAAGGCCTGGCGCACGTAGCCCTGCGCACCACCGACTTTGCCCGCGCCAAGGCGTTTTACCACGAGCTGCTGGGCCTGCCGATTGCCCTCGACACGCCCGAAATCCTGGGTTTTTTGGTCGGCTCTACCTTCATCGGTTTCAAGAAAGCGGCGCCCACCCACCCCGGCGGCGGCACCTTCACGCCCTTCAACGTAGGCCTCGACCACATCGCCATCGCTTGCGAAGACATGGCCGAGCTAGAGCGCGTGGCCGCTGCCCTAGAGGCAGCAGGCGTCGAAAATACCGGCATCAAGCAAGACACCGTCGGCCCCATGAAGTACGTGGCTTTCAAAGACCCCGACCGCATCGCCTGGGAGTTTTACATGGTGTGATGCGGCCCGCCAAGCCACCAACTACGAGAAGCAATGCCCCAGGCTAGCGCGCTGAGGCATTGCTTCTTTTGCTTGTTGGGCGCGGCTTTTGGGCGCCTGCGGCTACGGTT
This sequence comes from Hymenobacteraceae bacterium, assembly GCA_022701825.1. Taxonomy (GTDB): domain Bacteria; phylum Bacteroidota; class Bacteroidia; order Cytophagales; family Hymenobacteraceae; genus Hymenobacter. The sequence goes on from JAKONR010000252.1 coordinate 4,367, forward strand.
CGGCTTTTCCATGCGTACTTGTGCCAGGCTACCGTTTCAGCCGCGCCTATGAAGCACCTGCTCCTCCTGCTTTTACTGCTGCCACTGGCCGTGCGGGCCCAGGTAGCCGATACTTTTGCCGACGGCGACTTCACCAGCAATCCCACCTGGACCGGCGACGCGGGCAGCTTTCAGGTGGCGAGCCAGCAGCTGCAAAGCAACGGCCCGGCCACCACGGGCACCAGCATTCAGCTCGCCACGCCCTGCCAGGCTACCATTGGTACCACCTGGGAATTTTGGGCCAATCTCAAGCTCGCTACTTCCTCCGGCAACCTCGCCGACGTGTGGCTGCTGGCCTCGCAGCCCGACCTCAAAAGCCCCAGCACCAAAGGCTACTTCGTGCGCCTCGGCGGCACCGACGACGAGGTGAGTCTCTTCCGCAAAGACTCGGCAAAAGCAGCCGCCTACGTCATCGACGGCCTCAACGGCACCCTCGCCTCAGCCACCGATAACCTGGTGCGCGTGCGCGTAACCCGCTCGCCCACCGGCCAGTGGAAGCTAGAGCGCGACCTCAGCGGTGGCCGCGCCTTCGTGGACGAAGCCAATCAGCCCATCGACAATACTTACCAGCGCAGCGTGGCCGTGGGCGTGTCGCTGCTCTACTCATCGGCCAACGGCAAGAATTTTTATTTCGACGACTTCGCCGTGACCGATGCCACCGCGCCGCTGCTGCTGCGGGCCACGGCCACCGACGCCCGCACCCTCGACGTAATTTTCAACGAAGCCGTGAGCCCGGCCACCGCCGCGCTGCCCGCCCGCTACCGGCTGGCCGCGGGCGCGGTGCCCATTTCAGCGCGGGTTTCGGCCCTGAATCCGGCCGTGGTGCGGCTGGTTTTCGGGCAGGATTTTGCCGCCAGCAATACCTTGGAAGTGCGCCAGCTGGCCGACCTCTACGGCAACGTGGCCGCCGGGCCGCTCACGGCAGCATTTGGGGGCGTGGCCCTACCGCCCCAGGCGGGCGAACTGATTATCACGGAGCTACTGGCCAACGAAACGCCGCAGGTGGGCCTGCCCGCCTCGGAGTTTGTGGAGATTTATAACAACACGACCACCAAAATCCTGAGTATGCGCGGCGTGCGCCTGCTCAAGCCCGGCAGCGCCACGGCCGCCGCGCTGCCCGACACCGCCCGGCTGCTACCCGGCCAGTACGCCGTGGTGTGCGGCGCCACGCGCACCACCCAGTTTGCGCCCTACGGCCGGGTTTTTGGGCCCACTAATTTCCCCTCTCTCACCAATGCCAGCGACCAGCTGGTGCTGCGCGGCCGCGACGGCACCACGCTCTTCGAGGTGGCCTACAGCGATGCCTGGTACCGCGCCCCGCGCAAGGCCGCCGGCGGCTGGACGCTGGAAATGATAGACCCCGCCAACTACTGCGCCGGGACCGCCAACTGGCAGGCCAGCCAGGATGCCAGCGGCGGCACCCCCGCCCGCCGCAACAGCGTGGCCGCGCCCAACCCGGACGTTGCGCCGCCCACGCTCTTACGCGCCGTAGTGCTGGCTGCCAGCACGGTACGCCTGTATTTTAGCGAAAAGCTGGATAGCGCCCGCGCCGCCAGCGCCGCGCTCTACCGCCTGCAAAGCAGCGCTGGCGCGGCCCCGGCCGTGCGCCAGGCCGTGCCCGTCGGCCCCGATTTTCGGGCCGTCGACCTCACGCTGAGCGCGGCGCTGCTGCCCAGCCAGGCCGTTACGGTGGCCGTGGCCCGCGCCACCGACTGCGTCGGCAATGCCAGCGGGGCGCTCAGTTCGGCGGGCTTTGCGCTGCCCGAGCCGGCCCAGCCCGGCGACTTGGTGGTGAATGAGGTGCTGTTTTACCACCGCCCGGGCGGGGTGTATTTTGTGGAAATTCTCAACCGCTCGCTACGTTACATCAACCTGCAAAACTGCCAGCTGGGCAACCAAAAAGCCAGCGGCACGAGCAGCGTAGCGCTCAGCCCCGGCGCGCCCTACGTGCTGGCGCCCGGCCAGCTGGTGGCCCTCACTAGCGATGCCAATACTTTGCAGGCGCAGTACCCGACCAGCACCGACCCGGCCGCGCTGCTGGCCGTAGCCGGCTTTCCGGCCCTCGACAATAGCACGGGCAGCATCTACCTCTACGACCCAAAAAACACGGAGCTAGACCATTACGATTATGACAAAAGCCAGCACCTGCCGCTGCTCAGCACCCAGGCCGGCGTGAGTCTGGAGCGCATTCGCGGCAATGGGCCGAGCGCGGCGAGCAACTTCCATTCGGCGGCCGGCGCGGTGGGCTACGCCACGCCCGGCCGCCCCAATTCGCAGACGCAGGACGCGGCCGGCAACGGCCAGGAGCTGACCATACAGCCCGAGCTTTTTACCCCCGATGATGATGGCCAGCAGGATTTTACGACCCTCAACTACCAGCTCGACCAGCCCGGCTACGTGGGCACCGTAACCGTGTACGACGCGCTGGGCCAGCTCACGCGCCGCCTGCTGCGCAATGAAAGCCTGCCCACCGCCGGCTTTGTGCAGTGGGATGGCACCGACGAGCGCGGCCGCAAGGCCGCCGTGGGATATTATCTCGTTCTCATCGAGTTAGTTAGGCCCAGCGGCGGCGAGCGCCGCGAATACAAAAAAACAGTTGTCGTGGGCGCCCGGTTGTAGGCCATCGGCCAGACTGTTGAGGTAAGCCCGCACTTACTGCTAAGCTTAGGCCTTACTTTTGTCTGATTTTTAGTAGCCAAAAGTTTTACCTAAGTATTTGATGAAGTGCTCTATACTGGCCGCCGCCCTTTCACTGGGCCTGGCCGGGCCGCTGGCTGCCCAACCTGCTGTGCCCCAGCCTAGCCAGCCCGCTTTGCAGCTTCCCGTGGGCCGGCACCACGGCGCCATTTATTTTAGCTGGGGCTACAACCGCGACTGGTACACGCGCTCCGACATCCGGTTTCGCAACCACACCACCGACGACTACGACTTCACGTTTCACAATGCCAAGGCGCATGACCACTTGAGCATGAGCGACTTCTGGAAGCTTAGCAACCTCACCGTGCCGCAGTACGATGCCACCATTGGCTACATGTTCGGCGACAAGCACGACCTGGGCATCGAAATCGGCTGGAATCACCTCAAGTACGTGGTCGATGACAACCAGGTGATGCGCGTGTCGGGCCAAATTCGCGGCTTTCACTTCGACCGTGACACGCTCGTGACGCCCGACTTTGTGCACCTCCAGCACACCAACGGCAACAACTACCTGATGGTGAACCTCGTGAAGCGGCAGCGCTTGCTCGTGGGCCGGCACCTGGCTCTCAGCGCCATCGGCAAAGTCGGCGGAGGCCCCATGATTTCGTACACCATCGCCTCCATTTTCACCAGCCACTCCGAAGGCCCGTTTCACTACGAAGGCTGGGTGGCCGGGGCCAGCGCGGGCCTGCGCCTGGAGTTTTTTCGCTACGTATTCCTGCAATCCGACATGCAGGGCGCCTTCGCCAACTACACCAACAGCCGCATCGGCTACGACCGCCAGGGCCTGGTAACGCACCATTTTGGCTCGGCCCAGCTCACGTATGCGCTGGGCTTCAACGTACCGCTTTAGGTCAATTATCAGTTATCAATGAGCAATTATCAGCCCGTCTGACAGGCCTAACAATGGCCTGTCAGACGGGCTGATAATTGCTCATTGATAACTGATAATTGATTACACCAAACCCGCCAGCCGCTCGATGCCCGGCCCGAGCACCAGCTTATCGTCGGCCCCCAGCCAGTCGGTGAGGATGCTGGCGTAGAGGCTGCGAAAATCTACCTGATAGCGCAGGTCGCCCTGGTCGAGGTCGGCGAGGCTGGCGGGCGCGTTGAGCAGGCCGGGCTTGCGCAGCGCCCCGCTCAGCAGAAAGACGTTGTTGGCGGTGCCGTGGTCGGTGCCGTTGCTGGCGTTTTGGGTCACGCGCCGGCCAAACTCGCTGAATACCATTACCAACGTATTCTCCCACTCGTTGCTTTTTTGCAGGTCGGCGGCCAGCGCGGCTAGCCCGTCCGACAGCTCACCGAGCAGGCGGCCCTGCTGCTCGTGCTGCCGCACGTGGGTATCGAAGCCACTGAGGGCCAGATAATACACCCGCGACTCGACGCCCGAGCTTATCAGCTCGGCGGTGGTTTTGAGGTTGCGGCCCAGGTCGGTATTGGGGTAGGTGGCGGTGCTGGCGTGCACCTTGGCTTTGTCGTAGAGGTACTCGGCCGAGGAGGCGGTTTCGGCCAGCGTTTTGTACAGGTAGTCCAGCTCCGAAGTAGCCGTGGCGGCGGACTGCTCCTGGCTCAGGCGGCTCAGGTAGCGGCTCTGCGTGAGCTGGTGAAACTTAGCGGGGTTCTTCACCGCCAGGCCTTTACGAAGCTGACCTTTCAGGGCCAGGCTCAAGGTATCATCTACTTCCAAGGCCTGGTAGGGCAGCGCGCAGCCGGCGCAGCTGCTATCGAGGTAGCGGCCGAGCCAGCCGGTCGTAAGCAGCTGCTCCGAGCCCGAGCCGGTCTGCCAGATGTCCATCGAGCGAAAGTGCGAGCGGTCGGGGTTGGGGTAGCCCACGGCGTTGAGCACGGCCAGCTGGCCCTGGTCGTAGAGGCCTTTCAGGCCCGTCATTTTAGGATGCAGGCCGAGGTCGTTGCTGAGCGGCAAAATGCCTTCGGCTTCTTTCAGCGCCAGGCTCGGCCGGGCTTTGAAATACAAGTCGTTGCGATACGGAATGACGGTATTCAACCCATCATTGCCGCCGCTAAGCTGCACTACGATGAGACGGCGCGCCTTGCCGCCGGGCGCATCGCGCAGCAGGGTAGCGAGCCCGGTTTCGGGGCGGTCGAGGGCGTGCAGAAACTTGGGCACCAGCAGCAGCGTGCTGGCCAAAGCGGACGATTGCAGGAAGCGGCGGCGTTGCATTGTTATAGCTATTAGCTGCTGGCCGTCAGCTGTTAGCCTCTGCCAGCAATGGTCACAGATGATATTTTACGAGGAGTTCAGCAAGAAGCTAACAGCCAACAGCCAGCGGCCAACAGCTCAAGAAAGCTGATACTCCGGCAAGCTCAGCAAGCTGATGAGCGTAGCCCGCAGCTGCTCTTCCGGCGTGGCGGCCTTGGCCGCCGCTTGCTGCACTAGGGTCAGGTTTTCGGGGCGCAAGGGCGTTTGAAGCAGAAACTGCGCGAGTTGCCCAGGGCGCTCGGCGGTGGGCGCGCTGCCCAGCAGCTGTTGCAGCGGGGCCAGCGGCAGCTGCGCGCCCACCGTGTTGCGCACGGTGCGCTCTTTGCCCGTAGTTTGGGGCGTGATGTCGTTTTCGTCGTCCTTGAGGCGCACCGCAAATTCGGCGTTTTTGAACAGAATAGCAGGCAGCTGCAAGCGCAGCAGCAGCGACGACGAATCTATCCAATTGCGCCCGCCCGGCCAGCCGGCCACGTTGGGCGGCATAAAGAGCGTTTGACCCAGCGCCTTCTGGTAGCCCAGCAGCGGCTTGGCGTTGGCTACCTGCAAGTTGAGCGTTCGGCGCAGCCCAGCCACCAGCTCGACGGGCGACTTGATGCGCGCGCCGACATTAGCCGCATCATAAAACCAATCGGCCGAAAACAGGCGCTCGGCCAAATCGGCGATGTCGTAGTGGCTTTTGCGAAAAGCCACGACCAGCGGCGCGATATGCGCCGGATTGGGCACGTCGTTCACGAAGAAGCGGTACAGCTTGGTGACCAAAAAAGTGGCCGCCGCCGGCTGCTGCATGATGATGCTCAGCACGTCTTCGCCGCCCAGGTTGCCCGAGTGGCCCAGAAAGGTTTTGGGGCCAGCATCGTGCTGCCGCTCGCGGAAAACGAAGTTATTCTGGCCGTCGTAGCTCCAGCCGGTAAAGGCGCGGGCAGCTTCTTTTACATCGGTTTCGGAGTAGTTGCCCCGGCCCAGCGTGAACAGCTCCATCACCTCGCGGGCGAAGTTTTCGTTGGGGTGCTCTTTGCGATTTTGCTGGTTGTTAAGAAATTGCAGCATGGCCGGCTCGCGGCTCACGGCCAGCAAGAGGTCCGGAAACTTGCCCAGCGCATTGGCCCGAATGGTGTTGAGCAACTGCAAGCTATCGTCAGGCCGGCGCGTGCGGCAGGCGAAGTGACCGTGCCAAAAAAGCGCCATTTTCTCGCGCAGCTGGCCGGGGCCGGCAGCCATGCGGTCCATCCAGGCGGTGCTCATCGCCGCGAAGGCATCGCGGATGCCCTCGTTTTGCAGCTTGCGCTGCTCGGGCGTGAGGTCGCGGCGGCGCAGCACGGGCGCGCCCAGCTTGCGGGCCGGCGCCAGGGCCGGGCGCGGGGCCAGCGGGCTTAGCTCGGCGGGCGGGGCCGGGCGCATGGCGGCCAGGTTGGGGGCGGGCGCGGTGGGCTGCACGGCCATCACGGCGCCCAGCGGGTCGGCGTAGTGGAAGGCCGGGCTCTCGATGGGCGCGCACGTTGAGGCGTCGCGTAAGAGCTGGCGCAGGGCCTTATGGGGGCTGAGGCCCTGGGCAATATCCTCGGGGCGCGGGCCAAAGCCGGCGCGCCAATACAGGTGCTGAAGCTGCTGCTGAGAGGTCATGCTGGGTTAGAGGCAGGGGCACGCGGAAGGTTTAACGGCGCTCCCGAAGCACTGCCCACTAACACACCACCGACCTAGCAAACAGTCTACTCTTTAAGACTTCGACTTCACTTCCATCGCACCCTCTAGCAATTATATAGCGCTCAGGCACAGCCTGTTATTTGACCTTGCCGAGCATCCCGGCCTGGCTGCTCTTTTTCAAATTTCACTAGCTAGTTTAACGCACTATTACTCAATCAATAAATCAACACAGATACTTGCTAGCTCACTGTCTGTCGAATTACATTTGTCTCTATTCAAGTGCTGAAACTTGAGTTGTTTATCCCTCTTACAGCTTTCTTTATGAAGCGTTATTTACTTGCTCTTTTTGCCGCTACTTCGTTTTGCAGTGGTTGCGCCTCCATTGTTAGCCATTCTACCTGGCCAGTTGCGATAGCCAGCGTTCCGATTGGGGCCAACGTGGTGGTAATGAATCGCCAAGGCAAAGAAGTATATAGCGGCACTACGCCGGCAGCGCTCAATCTGAAGTCCGGCTCTAGCTTTTTTAAGCGCGAGCTTTATACACTCAAGTTTAGCCGCGAGGGCTACGAAACCAAAACTACTACGCTCACCAGCAGCGTTAACGGCTGGTATTTTGGCAACATCCTCTTCGGCGGCGCCATCGGCATGCTGATTGTGGACCCGGCCACCGGCTCTATGTACCGCCTTGACCAGAAAGAAGTGCAGGTAGCCCTCAACCAAGGTCAATCATTGAATTTGCCCCAGGCTTCGCCCGATGCGCTCCAGATAGTATCTATCGAAAATATTCCTACTAATCTGCGCTACGCGCTTACGCCCGTTAAATAATTATTGGTCAATGCATAGCAAAAGGGGGGAGCACTGCCAATTAGTTGGCAGTGCTCCCCCCTTTTCGTTTATCAGCTCACTGGTTATTCTTTACCAACAGGTATCCAGCACTGCTGCCTTAAGCACCGCAAGCAGTAAACCAACTGCTAGTATCGCACCGTGAGCCCCACAAAATACTCGCGCTGGGTGCGCGCATTGAGCGCGATGTGCGTGCCCGCGTCGAACTGAAAATTATCGGTCACGTTGAAGGTGGGGGCCACGTTGAGCTGGGCGTGCCAGCGGTGCTGCTCGCTGTTCCAGGGGAAAGCTCCTTCCACGAGCAAGCCCAGCTTTTTGCCAAATTGCCGGTCGAGGGCCACCGAGGGCATGAGGCGCACGTAGCGCCGCGCCTGCTCGGGGTCGTAGTCGAGGTCGGTTTCGAGCTGGGCTTCGAGATTATAGGTCTTGCCAATTTCTATGTCCACGGGCAGCACGAGGCCGTATTCGGGGCGGGCGTTGCTGACGCCGGCCGCGCCGGTGGGCAGCCGCACGAAGGCTATTACGCTGGCGGCGAGCGGTCCTTTTTGGTCGTCGCCCAAGAAATTGTGCTTGAGGCGCACCGCCACGTCGCCAAAGCCTTGCTGGCTCTCGTCCCAATCTTCGGCGGCGGAGGGGCGCTGCTTTTGGGTGGCATAAAGCGGCAATTCTACCTGCAAGTCGGTTTTTCGGCTTAGGCCGAGCTTTATCAGGGCGTAGGCTACGTGCCAGGTGCGCTGCTGCGCGTCTTCTGCCGAGCCGGGCTCGCGGATGAGGCGCGCGAGGTCGGTTTCGAGCTGAAAGTGGCCGGCATCGACCGTAAACGGGCTCTCGGTGGTGCCGGGCCGGTCGGGGCGCAGGGGGCGCAGGCGGTTGGCCGGCACGGGCTTGCGCCAGCTAAAATGGGCCGAATCGTAGGGGCTTGGAAACTTGGGATGATTATCGTCTTGGGCGCGGGCGGCGAAAGGCAGCAGGGCAACCAACGCGGCGACCAAAGGAGCGAGGTGTTTCATAGTGCCGCAGTACGCAGCCGGCGGCCAAAGCAACTGAATTACTAGCTCAAGCCTACCCTATATTTACCACGGCCTATTCTCAAGTAGCAGAGGCTTTGATTTTTGCTTTATGCCCCGCAAGCTTTTCCCATTGCCTCGCTTCGCCGCCGCGCTCTTACTGCCGGGGCTACTGCTGGCCAGCCCGGCCGCCGTGGCCCAAACTACTCCGGCGCCAATGGGCCTCAACCCATATACCGGGCCGCGTTTTTCGGGCGGGCCCGACTCGCTGCAAGCTGTGCTGCGCCGGGCGGTGGGGTCGGCTGGCTCGGCGCTCACCGGTCAGCTATTTGTGCGCCTGGAGCTAAACAAGAACGGGCAGCCAGCCCGGTGCTACGTGCTGACGCCCCCTGACCGAGCCGGCGCCGCCCTGGCGCGCAGCAAGGAGGCAAAAGCCGTTATTCAGCAGCTACCCAGCCAGTTGTGCACGTGGCAGCCAGGCACTAGCAGCATCAATAGCCAGTCGGATGCTTCTATTATTTTACCACTCTACTTTGGGCCGCCGCCCGCGCCGACCCCACTGGCCTACAGCGACGAAAACCCTGCTTTCGTCAGTATAGTGGCTAAGAAAAATTCTCCACCCCTCAATGTGGTCAACCTTATTCAGCGGCAGTTTCGCTACCCCGCCGAAGACCTGCGCAACCGGGTGCAGGGCACGGCCTACGGCTACTACGAGGTGAGCGAAACCGGAGCCGTGGAAAATCGCCGCATCATCAGCGGCCTCAGCCCCACGGTCGATGCCGAGCTGCTGCATGCGCTCAATACGCTGCCCGACGCCCTCACGCCACCCCGCCAGCAGGGCCGGCCGGTGCGCGTAGCCTACGTGGTGCCCATCAATTTGCGCATTCAGTAAAGAAGCCGTTTGGGGCGTAGTGATTGTCCTTGCCGCGCCGCGCTCGCAAGGACAATCACTACGCCCCAAACACCGCGCCCGCCAGCGCCAGCACCGCCCGGCGCGTAGCCTCGGGCTGCTCCAGATAGGATAAATGCCCGCTGCCTTCCAAGAACAGCCCGGTGCCTACGGGGGCCAGCGGGGCCTGGGCCACCGAGTCGGCCAGGGGCACGGCCACGTCGTGCTTGCCGGCCACTATCAATACCGGGAAGCGGGCCGTGCGCAGCACGGCGGTGCGGTCGGGGCGGGCGGCCATGCCGCGCAGGGCACCCGCCAGGGTGGCTACGGGCGTGGCCTTGCCGATGTCTTCGAGCAGGGCGCGGGCCTCGGGCAGCCGGTCGCGGTTGGCCGGCGCGAAGAGTGGGCGCACGAAGCTTTCCATGAATTTATTGACGCCGTGGCGCTCCACGAAGCTGATGTTTTTCTCGCGGGCCTGGCGCTTTTCGTCGGTGTCGGCGTAGGCGCTGGAGTTGATGAGGGCCAGGCCGGCCACGCGCTCGGGGTAGCGCTGGGCCAGCGCCAAGGCTACGTAGCCGCCCATGCTGTGGCCCACCAGCAGCACGGGCTCGGTGGCGTTGCGGCGGCCGAGGTGCTCGATTACGTAGCGCGCCTGGGCCTCCATCGAGAAGTCGGGCACGGGCGCCAGGCTGGTGCCGTGGCCCAACAGGTTGGGCGCCAGCAGGCGGTATTCGGGCGGGAACGGCCGGGTGAATTCGGTCCAGACTTCGCGGCTTTCGGCAAAGCCGTGCAGGAAAACGATGGTGGGCTGAGTAGCAGTAGGCATGGGCGCAAAAGTAGGCGGCTACGGGCCTTGCAGCTACTGCCGCAACCTTATGTCCTTGTTGGTAGTTGGCAGGGTTACTACCTGTTTCATCCCGGCTTTTTCCTACTCGCGTCCATGCGTCCCTTTTCCTCTCTCGCCCTAGCCACGGCCGCCCTGGCGGGCAGCGCGTTCCTGTTCGCCAGCCAAAGCAACGTCCACCTCGCGCCCGACCCCGACAATGCGGGCCTGAAGCTGCCCGCCGGCTTCGGCGCGCTGAAGGTGGCCGAAACCGGCGGCAAAGCCCG
>JAKONR010000259.1 GCA_022701825.1 Hymenobacteraceae bacterium
GTGCTCACGCACCTCTACGTGCTGCTGCCGGTGCTCGACAACAACAAGCACTACTACATCGACCAGAACGAGGCCGAGAAGCTGCTGCACCGCGGCGGCGACTGGCTGCCCCGCCACCCCGAGCGCGGCTTCATCACGCGGCGCTACCTGCGCTACCGGGCGCTGTACGTGAACCCCACGCTGGCGCGGCTGCTGGATTCGGATGATTTGGAAGACGACCTGACCGGGGAAACCTCACCCCCCGACCCCCTCTCCAAAAAAGAGGGGGAGCCGGACGATGCTACGACAACTGCTAATGAAACTTCTGCTACTGAGCAGAATCTAGAGCTAGAAACTAAAGCTAGTCCCCCCTCTTTTTTGGAGAGGGGGCTAGGGGGTGAGGTGTCGGCAGGGGGTGAGGTCCGCGCAGAAGCCGAGCCCAAAACCTCCCTCCACGACCAGCGTCTCCAGCTAGTCGCCCACGAAATCTACCAGCTCGCCCCCAAACGCGTGCTCGACCTGGGCTGCGGCGAGGGCAAGCTGCTGCGCCTGCTCATGCGGCAGGCCAAAATCGAGTACATCCTGGGCATGGATGTCTCGCACCAAGCGCTGACCCGCGCCGCCCAGCGCCTGCACCTCGACGAGATGCCCCCGCGCCAGCGCGCCCGTATCGACCTCATTCAGGGCTCGCTGCTGTATAAGGACGAGCGCCTAGCCGGCTTCGACGCGGCGGCGCTGGTCGAAGTAATCGAGCACCTCGACCCCAGCCGCCTCGCCGCCCTGGAAGCGGTGGTATTTGGGCAGGCGCGGCCGGCGCACGTATTCGTCACGACCCCCAATGCCGACTACAACCAACTCTACGGCAGCCTTTCGGCCGGCACCTTCCGCCACGCCGACCACCGCTTCGAGTGGGGCCGGGCCGAGTTTGCGGCCTGGGCCGCCGGCGTGGCCGAGCGCCACGGGTATCAGGTGCGTTTGGTGGCGATGGGTGAGGAGGTGGAGGGCGTGGGCGGGCCTTCGCAGATGGCGGTGTTTGGGTTGTTAATTTGACTCCCAAAGTCTCAATTCCAGAGGGATAGATGACCTGTTTTTAATCCATTTTTCAAGTTCTTCTACAAGAGAGATAAGACTTTCTGCGAAATCTCCTAAAGTCATTTCTGGTGCTGCAAGTTGCCATTCTGCCTCAACCTTTGTTCCAAAATTTAAGCAAACAAAGTCAGTGAAAGACAAATCAGAAAGGAAGGGTTCCAGTTTGGAATAACCATGGAATTCAAAAAAGGCCATTTTATTTTTAATCTCCGTTGGCATCCAATAGCTTCGCATTAGAGGTGTTAATAAGCTCGAGAATAGTTCATAGTCATTGGGATTAATTAAGATACTTTTTTTTGAATCTGTACTATAATTGGGTGTAACATTGAATTGACGGAGGCGTGAAATGCTAGGCCTTATTAAGTAGTGGTAACCTCCTGAGCTAGCGTCGAATAATCTTCCTTTTAAGAAATTAACTAACTGTAAAACTATCTCGGTTTGTTCATCTAATATTCTCTTATCTAAACTAAATCTATCGTATAACAATAATGCAATAATGAAAGTGGCTGCTGTTAGTACAGTGCCTATTGCTGTGAGCGATAGAGATAAGACTGTAATAATAGATTCTGATTGTGTTCGCAGAAAGAAAGGGATGATAAGTGCTAATATGGATGATGCAAAAGCTATTAAGGCAATGGTTCTGTTTGATTTGATTGTTAACATACGATTAGTTATTGATATGATTGGTTAGTAACTCTGTGGTCGAATGTTGAAAAACTGTGAAACTGTAGTTAGCGCATCCGGCCGATTCAGGTCAACTACAATCAACCTATCAGCCATGCCCCGCGCCCGCAAATAAGCGATTTCCGACTGAAAGGGACTATCATCCAGCCAGTAGAAGTCGGCCGTAACATCAATAGCCTCAGTTTTCAAGGTGTCCCAGGTAGTGGGCTGCATGGCTTGGCGTAGCAGTTCTAGGGTAGCAGGGGCGAGAAACTGCGACAGGTAGCGGAGCGCGGGCGCGCTGTCGCCTTTGCAATGGGTCGTGAGCCAGTAGCAGTCGAAATGCCGGGTGACGAACTCAACAAACGCCGCCACGCCGGGCGCGGCCTGCGTGTGCCGGGCGGTTAGTAGCACGCCGTCGATGTCTAGGTAAAGCTTTGTCATGAAGCGAGTGGCAGGCTACCAGCCGTGCGGCTAAAGGTACTGCGGCGGCAAAAGGTACCGGAGGCCCAACCGCCCCGGCGGTACCTTCGCGCTAAATCCACGCGCTACTCACCGGAATGCCAAAACCCTATTCTATTCCTGGCCTCTGGCTGCTGGTGCTGCTGTTGCTGCACCTTGGCCCGGCCGCTGCCCAAACCCGCATCACGCTCAGCGGGACGGTGCAGGACGCTACCTCGGGCGAAAACCTGACCGGGGCCACCGTGCGGGTGCGCGAGTTGCCCGGTGTGGGCACCGGCGCCAATGCCTACGGCTTCTACTCGCTCACGGTGCCGGCGGGTACCTACACGCTGGAAGCCAGCTTTGTAGGCTACGCCACCCAGGCGCGGCCCCTCACGGTGAGCGCCAGCCAGCGCCTCGATTTTAAGCTGAAGCCCAGCGGCAACGACCTGGGCGAGGTGGTGGTGACCGGCCGCAGCGCCGACGCCAGCATCAGCAAGGCGCAGATGGGGGTAGAGCGGCTCGACATCAAGCAGATAGCCAAGGTGCCGGTGCTGTTTGGCGAGAAAGACGTGATTAAGACCATGACCCTGCTGCCGGGCATCAAGTCGGCGGGGGAGGGTAGCAGCGGGTTTTCGGTGCGCGGCGGGGCCGTAGACCAGAACCTGATTTTGCTCGACGAGGCGCCCGTGTACAACGCCTCGCACTTGCTGGGCTTTTTCTCGACCTTCAACTCTGACGCCATCAAGGACTTGACCGTGTACAAGGGCGGGATGCCAGCGCAGTACGGCGGCCGGCTGTCGTCGGTGGTGGACATTAAGATGAAGGACGGCAACAACCAGACGCTGCACGGCAGCGGCGGCATCGGTCTGATTTCGAGCCGCCTGGCGCTGGAAGGGCCGCTGGTGAAGGGCAAGGGCTCGTTTTTGGTGACTGGCCGGCGCACCTACGCCGACGTGTTTCTGAAGCTCTCGCGCAACGAAACCACCAAGAATTCCAGCCTCTATTTCTACGACGTCAACGCCAAGGCCAACTACACCTTTAACGACCGCAACCGACTGTATTTCAGTGGTTACATCGGGCGCGATGCGCTGGGTTTGGCCAATACCTTCGGCCAGTACTATGGCAACAAAACGGCCACCCTGCGGCTGAACCACCTATTCAGCGACCGGCTATTTTCCAATACCTCGCTCATTTACAGCAAGTACGACTACGATATTCAGATTCTGGCTAACGCGGCTAATTTTAGTATTCTGTCTAAGATTCAGGATTTTAACCTCAAGCAGGACTTCGAGTTCACGCCCAGCACTACCCAGACGCTACGCTTTGGGGTCAATGCCATTCACCGCACCATTACGCCGGGCTACGTGTCGGCCACCGATGCCTCAACGGTGAACGCCACGGCCGATAAAACCAACTACTCGCTCGAAACGGCGGCCTACATCTCGCACGAGTGGCAGGCCGCGCCGCGCCTCAATTTCACCACCGGGCTGCGGCTCTCGGGCTTTAGCCTGCTGGGGCCGGGCACCTACTCGACCTACGACGCCCAGGGCAACGTGCTGAGCGCTACCACCTACAGCCGAGGCGAATTCCTGAAAACCTACCTGCGCCTGGAGCCCCGCTTCGCGGCCAGCTACCAGCTCAGCGAGGCCGCCACGGTGAAGGCCAGCTACGCCCGCAACGTGCAGAACGTGCACCTGCTCAGCAACTCCAGCACCTCGCTGCCCACTGACCTCTACGTGCCCACCTCCTTTAACGTGCAGCCCGAAACCGCCGACCAGGTATCGGCCGGCTACTACCGCACGCTGGGTCAGGACCAGGGCTACACCCTGACCGTGGAAACGTACTACAAGGCGCTCGGCAACCAGATTGACTACCGCGACGGCACCCAGCTGCGCGGCAATTTCGACCCCGAGGCCAGCCTGCTCTACGGCAAGGGCCGGGCCTACGGCATCGAGTTTCTGGCCCGCAAAGACGTGGGCCGCCTCAGCGGCTGGGTGGGCTACACGCTCAGCAAAACCGAGCGCCAGTTCACCGAAATCAACGGCGGCGCGTGGTTCAACGCCCGCCAAGACCGCACGCACGATTTGTCGGTAGTGGCTATCTACCAGCTCAATAAGAAGTGGACGTTCTCGGGTACCTTCCTGGCCAGCACCGGCAATGCCGTGACCTACCCGGCCGGCAAGTACCAGGTGGCGGGCCAGGTAGTGAACCTCTACAGCCTGCGTAACGCCGACCGCCTGCCCGGCTACCGCCGCCTCGACCTGGGCGCGACCTACGAAAAGCCCGGCCAGGAAAACCGCCGCTTCCACAGCAGCTGGTCGTTCTCGATTTACAACGCGTTGGGCCGCGAGAACCCGTACAGCATTCGGTTTGAAACCGACCCGAACGACGCGACGCGGACGCAGGCGGTGCAGGTAGCGCTGTTTCGGATGGTGCCGTCGGCTACGTATAATTTTAGTTTTTAAGGGGTTTGCTCGCCGGGCGGGGCGCCTCACCCCCCGGCCCCCTCTCCGAAAAGGAGAGGGGGAGCCTGACGATTACTAGCGTTAGGTACTAGAGCTAAAAACTAGAGCTAGTCCCCCCTCTCCTTTTCGGAGAGGGGGCTAGGGGGTGAGGCGCCAAGGTCGGCGAGCATACAATCCGAAATAAGTAAGTCCCTTATGTATAAAAAAATAACTAGGTATTTCACGCCGCTTCTCGCCCTGGCCTTCCTCACCGCCTGCGAAAAGGTCATCGACCTCAACCTCCAAACTACTACCTCGCAGCTCGTTATCGAAGGCAACCTGGCCGACGATAGCCGCCCCTGCCAGGTTACGCTGAACCGCTCGGCCAACTACACCGATACCAATAATTTCCAGGCGGTGAGCGGGGCTACCATCACGCTCACCGACAACGCGGGCGGGCGCGAAACGCTGCGCGAAAGCGCCACCGCGCCCGGCCAGTACGCGGGCGCGACGGTGCTGGGCGTGCCCGGCCGCACCTACACGCTGCGCGTCGAAACGGG
The DNA here is from genome assembly GCA_022701825.1 of Hymenobacteraceae bacterium. Classification (GTDB taxonomy): domain Bacteria; phylum Bacteroidota; class Bacteroidia; order Cytophagales; family Hymenobacteraceae; genus Hymenobacter. Next base: position 5,180 of record JAKONR010000259.1, read on the forward strand.
CGGCGCGGCCTACGTGGCGACCTCGACGCTGCCGGCCCCGGTGGTGCCGTTCGATAGGCTGAGCACGCAGTTCAGCGCCGTGGGCAACCGTATTCAGGCGGTGGTGGAGTTCAACGACCCGGCCGGGCAGCCCAACAGCTACCTCTACCGGCAGTACCGCAACGGCCGCCTCAACCCCGCCATCTTCGCGCAAAACGACCAGTTCAACGACGGCAAAAAAGTGACCCAGGTGCTGCGCAGCCAGGGCGGCAATACCAGCGACCCCAATGACCTCAACAAGCTGGTGTCGGGCGACAGCCTGCGGGTGGAAATGCAGAACATCGATGCGGGCGTGTACGAGTACTTCCGCACGCTGAACCTGATTCTGACCACCAACCCCGCCGCCGCTACCACGCCCGCCAACCCCAAATCGAATTTCTCGGGCGGCGTGCTGGGCTACTTCAGCGCGCACTCGCGGCGGGTGCGGACGATAAAGGTGCCGTAGGCTGCGATGCGAGTGTAAGAATTTGACAGATAGTAGTTTGTGAACTAATAAGCTCTCGGCGGCGCGTAAAGGGCGTCGGTCAGGGTAATTTCCAACTCGAATGCGGTAGCCTGAAACTCTTCTGCGCTGTCGTCTTGCACCGTGGCAGTGATAGTGAAATGATTGAGTTGCTCAGTAGCGAAGAGATTATAGCCCTTCAAGTCGATAAGCTCCTCGGCTTCTTGGGTGGCGTAGTTGAAGAAGCAAAGCGGCATGGAGACTACTTCGGTAAGCGCAGCGTTGAAGTTTACCTTTTGCACAAAAATGCCGGTTGTATATTCAATCTTAAAGCTAGAGAAATAGTCTTGGAAAAAAGGGATATCTACTGCTGATTGGTATAAGATAAGCGGCTCATCTTCTTCAAAGTAAGCGGCGGCCTCTTGCGAAATGTCCTCGTCCAGCACGTAGTGGTAGCGCAGCGGAAAAAGGTCGTTGGCTACCTCGTGCATTACAATGGGGCGGGGCTCGGAGGGCGGGGCTAGCTTCTCCGGAAAAACCTTGTGCCAGATGATGGTGCAGAGCAGTATCAGGAGTAGGAGCGGAATAAATGCGATGAACAGTAGCACCAGAAGGCCGGCCGACAACGCCTCCGAAACGCTGCGGCTGCTGGGTTTTGCCCGCGGCGTAACTTTCTTGCGCACCGTTAGTCCTTCCATAGCTACTGTTTTTGCGGGCTGGGGGGCTGCCACCCAGCTTCTATCCGATGCCCCAAGATATCCTCAAGCTTCCCGAACTCGCGCTGGTCGTGCTCATTGGCAGCACCGGCGCGGGCAAGTCCACGTTTGCCCGCCGCCTGTTCCGGCCCACCGAAATCGTGTCCTCCGACACCTGCCGGGGCCTAGTCGCCGACGATGAAAACAGCCTCGACGCTACCAACGACGCCTTTGACCTGCTGCACTACTGGGTGGGCAAGCGTCTCAAGCGCGGTCGCCTCACGGTGGTAGATGCCACCAACGTGCGCGCCGAAGACCGCAAAGGCCTCGTGGCGCTGGCCCGCCAGCACCACTGCCTGCCCGTGGCCGTGGTGCTCGACGTGCCCGATGCCGTGGCCGCCGAGCGCAACCGCCAGCGCCCCGACCGCCAGGGCCTCAAGCCCCACGTCATCGCCAACCACCGCCGCCTGCTGCGCCAAAGCCTGCGTTCGCTCAAGGCCGAGGGCTTTCGGCAGGTAGTGCATCTGCGCGGCGTGGAGGAGGTCGATGCCGTGCAAGCCATCCGGCGCGACCCGCTTTACAGCAACCGCCAAGCGGAGACGGGGCCGTTTGACATTATCGGGGATGTGCACGGCTGCTACCGCGAGCTGTGCGAGCTGCTGGGGAAGCTGGGGTATATAATAGAGGAAGAGGAAGTTAAGGATGCGCGCGATTTGGGCGTGCGCGTGGTGCGGGGAACCTCACCCCCCGACCCCCTCTCCAAAAAAGAGGGGGAGCCGAACGCCTCTACTATTTCTGGTACTGCGGAGCAGCTAGAGCTAGAAACTAAAACTAGTTCCCCCTCTTTTTTGGAGAGGGGGCTAGGGGGTGAGGTTCCCGCCGGGCGAGCCCGCAAAGTCATCTTCCTCGGCGACCTAGTCGACCGTGGCCCCGCCTCCCCGCAGGTATTGCGCCTGGTAATGAGCATGGTGCGCGACGGCCTGGCCCTGTGCGTGCCCGGCAACCACGACATCAAGCTGCTACGCCACCTCAACGGCAAAAACGTGTCGCTCACCCACGGCCTGGCCGAAACCGTGGCCCAGCTCGCAGGCGAAACGCCCGCTTTCAAGGAGCAGGTGCGGCTGTTTCTGGATGGCCTCGTCAGCCACTACGTGCTCGATGGCGGCCGGCTGGTGGTGGCCCACGCGGGCCTGCCCGAGAATATGCAGGGCCGGGGCTCGGGCGCGGTGCGCAGCTTCGCGCTGTTTGGCGAAACCACGGGCGAGATTGATGAGTTTGGCCTGCCCGTGCGTTACGCCTGGGCCGCCGACTACCGGGGCCGCGCCACGGTGGTGTACGGCCACACGCCCGTGCCCGAGCCCGAATGGCTCAACAATACCATCGACATTGATACGGGCTGCGTGTTCGGCGGCCGCCTCACGGCCCTGCGCTACCCCGAGCGGGCGCTCGTGACGGTGCCCGCCCACGAAATTTATTGCGAGCCCAGCCGCCCGCTGAACTACAGAACGCAGCTTGCAGCCCAACCGGAAACCAGCAACGAAAAACCAGCAGCCAGCAACCAGCAACCAGAAACCCCAACCGCCCAGCAGCAGCACGACGACCTGCTCGACATCCGCGACGTAACCGGCAAGCAGCTCATCAACACGCGCTTGCTCAACACCGTCACCATCCGCGAAGAAAACGCCGTGGCCGCGCTGGAAGTCATGTCGCGCTTCGCCCTCAACCCCAAGTGGCTGCTCTACCTGCCGCCCACCATGTCGCCCACCGAAACCTCGGAGCTCCCCGACCTGCTCGAGCACCCCGCCGAAGCCTTCGCCTACTACCAGCGCCAGGGCGTGGCGCGCGTGGTGTGCGAGGAAAAGCATATGGGCAGCCGCGTAGTCGTGGTGCTGGGCCAGGACGAGGCCGCCATTCAGCGCCGGCTGGGCGTGGTGGGCGAGGGGTTGGGCAAGTGCTACACCCGCACCGGCCGCAATTTCTTTACCGACGAGGCGCTGGAAACCGCCTTTCTGGCTCGCCTGCGCGATGCCCTCACGGCGGCCGGCTTCTGGGAAAAATTCGCTACCGACTGGGTGTGCCTTGATGCCGAGCTGCTGCCGTGGTCGGCCAAGGCGCAGGAACTGGTCAAAAACCAGTACGCCGCCGTGGCCGCCGCCGCCGGCGCGGCCCTGCCGCAGGCCGAAGCCGCGCTAGCCCAGGCCGCCGCCCGCGGCCTCGACGGGGCGGCCGCACTGCTGGCCCGCACCAGTGCCCGCCGCGAGGCCGCTACCGACTACGCTGACGCCTACCGCCGCTACTGCTGGCCGGTGCAGTCGCTCGACGACCTCAAGCTGGCGCCCTTCCACCTGCTGGCCACCGAGGGCCACACGTACTTCGACCGCGACCACGCCTGGCACATGGAAACCCTGCGCGCCCTGAGCCTCGCCGACCCGCGCCTGCTGCGCGCCACGCCCTACCGCGTGGTCGACCTCACCAGCCTGGCCGAGGTCGAGGCGGCTATCGAATGGTGGACCGACCTCACCAACGGCGGGGGCGAGGGCATGGTGGTGAAGCCCTATGACTTCATCCCGACTACCGGCCGCAGCCTCGTGCAGCCCGCCCTCAAGTGCCGGGGGCGCGAGTACCTGCGCATCATCTACGGCCCCGACTACCTGCTGCCCGGCAACCTGGAGCGCCTGCGCCAGCGCAACATCAAAGGCAAGCGCAACCTGGCCCTGCGCGAGTTTGCGCTCGGCGTAGAAGGGCTGGAGCGCTTCGTGGCCGGGCAGCCGCTGCGCCTAGTGCACCAGTGCGTATTTGGGGTGCTGGCCCTGGAAAGCGAGCCCATCGACCCGCGCTTGTAGCCAGCGCAAGCACTGCTCGCTGGTAATCTGGAGCGGAGAAGAATAAGGTGCTAGCCAGTAAGTAGTAATAGGGGCGAGGTCCGCGCGAGCGGGCGTCGCCCCTGTTATTTAGCGGCCGCAGCCGTAACAGGTACGGCCAGCTCATAAGGCAACTGGCCTTGCTTTAGAAATCGGCCGCCCTACCCATTAACCCTACCCACCCCATGAAGAAATGCTGCCTGCTAGTTATCGCCTTTTTGAGCTGCTGGCTGGCTGGCTCCGCCCGGGCCGCTGGCCCGCCAGCCGCGCGCCCGGCCTATCTGGAGCTCAAAGTGTACCACCTCAAAACTGCCCGGCAACAGGCGTTGGTCGACAGCTTTTTGCGGCACCAGTACGTGCCACGGCTGCACGCGGCGGGCATCGCCACGGTCGGCGTATTCCACGCCCTGGGCAATGACACCGCCACCGACAAGCGCATCTACGTGCTTGCGCCCTACGCCTCGCTCGGCCAGTGGGAAAAGGTGAGTCAGCAAACCACCCCGCCGCTGCTGGCCGCTGGCGGCGCTTATGCCAACGCGCCGCACACCCGCCCCGCCTACGCCCGCCTCGAAACCATTCTGCTCAAGGCCTTTCCCGACATGGCCGCCCTGCTGGCCCCTAAGCTCGCCGCACCCAAAGCTGAGCGCGTGTACGAACTGCGCAGCTACGAGGGCGCCAGCGAAAAAATCTTTCGCAATAAAATACAGATGTTCAATGCGGGCGGCGAAATCAAGCTCTTCGACCGCCTGGGTTTCAATGGGATATTCTACGGTGAAGTCCTCTTCGGTGCCAAAATGCCGAACCTGATGTATCTGACCTCCTTTGCCAATATGCCCGACCGCGAGGCCCGCTGGAAAGCCTTTGGTGCCGACCCCGAGTGGAAGCGCCTGTCGGCCCTGCCCGAGTACCAAAACAACGTGTCGCACATCGACATCACGTTTTTGCGGCCCGCCGCCTACTCCGACTTGTAAGGGCGGAAGATGTAGAAACGTAAGAACTAACCGTCATGCTGAGCGCAGCGAAGCATCGCTACCGCACCGTACAATAAGGCGGTAGCGATGCTTCGCTGCGCTCAGCATGACGGGTTTGAAGTATCTTCCAAACCCGCTTTAAAATTTGTCGTCGTTCACCTCCAGCCAAAAGCCGTCGGGGTCTTGCAGGTAAATCTGCTGCACGCCGTCGGGGCGGGGCGTGGTTTTGCCGGGCTCGCTTTTCCAGCTGCCGTAGCGCACGCCCAGCTTGTCGAGGTGCGCCATAAATTTAGGTAGGTCCTTGACGCTGAACGCCAAATGCGTATTGATGTCGTGCTTCTGCGCCTTGTTGCCCTGAATGATGTGCAGCTGGCTGTGCGGCCCGATGCGTAGCCACACGTGCTTGCCATCTTTGAAGGGCTCGGTCAGCTCGGGTAGCAGCAGCGCGTGTTTATAAAAATCGGCGCTTTTCTGCAAATCAACCACGTAGAGCGCGATGTGGTTGAGCGCCACCGGGCCTTGCGCGCGGGCGCGGCTGGGCGCGGCCAGCATAAGTAGAAAGGCGATTACGCAGCAGAAAAGCGACTTTTTCATCAACGTGGCGGGCTGGGTGGGGGAAGGCAGGAAGCCCCCAAAACTACGCGCTGCGGTGGCCTTTCGGGCGCCGGCGCCGGCCCAGTACCATAGCGCGGCGCCTACGTGCTACTTTCGGCCACGCGCCTGCTGTCTCACCGCCTTTCTCCCACCCGTATGTCCGTCTCCCGTCGTCAGTTTCTGAAAAATACCGCGGCCCTGGCCGCTACCGCCTCCCTGATGCCGCAGCTGGCGGCCGAGGCCTGCAGCGCCCAGCCCTTCTTTGAAATCTCGCTGGCCGAATGGTCGTTGCACAAGGCGCTATTCGCCAATAAGATGACTAACCTCGACTTTCCGGTGATGGCCAAAAAAGAGTTTGGCATCAGCGTGGTCGAGTACGTCAACCAGTTTTTCAAAGACAAAGCCGAGGATAAAAAATACCTGGCCGAGCTGCTGCTGCGCTGCCAGGATAACGGCGTGCGCAACCACCTCATTATGATTGATGGCGAAGGCGACTTGGGCGCCCCCGACGCGACCGAGCGCCAAAAAGCCGTCGAAAACCACTACAAATGGGTCGATGCCGCGCACTACCTAGGCTGCACCACGGTGCGGGTCAATGCCTTCGGCAAGGGCTCGGCCCAAGAGGTGCAACAAGCGGCCGTCGAGGGCCTGCGCCAGCTCAGCGCCTACGCCCAAAAAGCGGGCCTCAACGTGATAGTTGAAAACCACGGCAGCTACACTTCCGATGGCAAGTGGCTGCTCGGCACCATCCGGCAGGTGGGCCGTCCCAATGTGGGCATCCTGCCCGATTTTGGCAATTTCTGCCTCCGCCGCGACAGCGGCGAGCTGTACCGCGGCAAGTGCCTCGAAGAATACGACAAGTACCTGGCCGTGCAGGAATGGATGCCCCTGGCCAAGGGCGTGAGCGCCAAAACGTTTGACTTCGATGCGGCCGGCAACTGCGTCGAAACCGACTACCCCCGGATGTTCCGCCTCATCAAAGCCTCCGGCTTCCGGGGCATCGTGGGCATCGAGTACGAAGGCGAAACCACCAGCGAGCCGGAAGGCATTCGCAAGACTAAGGCACTGCTGGAAAAGATATTGCGGGCGTAGCTTGGCCCGCATTGGGGGTGCTACTTGGGGCAAGGCACCGGCAGCAGCGTGTATTTCGCGTCGTATTGCAAGGCACCCGGCTTCTCAAAAACTAGCTTTGCCTTACGCTCCACTACCGGGCCGAAGCCTTCGATAAAGCCAATGTCGCGGCGCAAAAACGCTACCTGCCGCACCGAGGTCGTGCCCTCCGACTGGAAGGTGTAGTCGGCCAGCAGCGTGTCGCCGTGCATCATACCACTTATCGTGCCCCGGTTGCGGTCCTTCTCGAAGTAGTGATACGTGAGCTGGCCCGTCACGGTGGGCTGCGTGGTTTGCAGCGTCAGGCGTATCGTGTCGGTGGCCGTGAGGTGGGCATAGCACTGCGGGCCGGTGGCGGCAGCGGCGGTAGGCTCCTGGGTGGCCGGGGTGCTTTGCTCGTGGCAGGCGGCGAGGGCCAGCAGGCCGAGGCCCGCGGCGATAGGTAACAGACGGCTTTCAGGCATAGTGCCGTAAAATTAAGCTTCCGGCCGCGTGTGCAGCGTGTGCTCGATGCGCGGGTCGGGCACCAGCCACAGCAGCGCCACGGCCACGTAGCTGGCCCCCGCCAGCCAGGGCAGCCAAAAGCTGCTACCGATGCCCAGCAGGTAGAGCACCGGCGAAAGCTTGCCTTTCCAGTCACGCCCCACGGCGCGGGCCAGCGGCGCATCGGGGCCGCCATTGACGGCAATCAGACAGTTTTGCAGGATAAAATACGCGATGGCCGACCCCAGCAGCACACCACCGTACACGGCCAGCGTGGCTGGCGCAAAGTGGTTTTGGCCCATCCAGCCGGTGGCAAACGGCGTGAGCGACAACCAGAACAGCAAGTGCAGATTGGCCCACAGCACGCCCCCGCTAATTTGCCGGGCGCTGCTGAGCAGGTGGTGATGGTTGTTCCAGTAAATGCCCACGTACACAAAGCTCAGCACGTAGCTCAGAAACACGGGCAGCAGCGGTTTCAGGGCCGCCAGGCTGTCGCCGTGCGGCACCTTGAGCTCCAGTACCATGATGGTGAGGATGATGGCGAGCACGCCGTCGCTAAAGGCTTCGAGACGGGTTTTGTGCATGGGGCGGGTATCAATCTATACTATAGACTGTATCAATTTCATTTCGAAAAAACTCATCATATTGTAGATTTCCTAAGTTAAAAACAATTAGGTTTCTCTTGGCTCTTGTCAAGCCAGTGTAAATCACCTCAGCATTAGCTGATTCACTAGGCTCGATTAGTAAGAACAAGGTGTCAATTTCCCAGCCCTTAAAACTATGTACAGTGGATAGTTTTACTGTGCCAGTCTTCATCCAAAAGTGATTCTTCCTAATTTTTCGTATCGCCTCGAGGTGTTCTCGCATAGCTTTGTCAATAAAGAGCTTAATATCTGATGCTGCAATGCCATCAGCTAGTAGTTTCTTTGTTTCGTCACTACGTATTCTGTCAAATTCTTCTTGCCTTTCAAACGTAATGGCTGTCTTTTCGTGCTTAACTGTTCGTATTATTAAGTCAATACTTCTTAATAAAGATACTTTAGAGTATAGAATTCCTACATCAGAAGAATGAATTTCGTTTGTTTTAAGAACAGAGTAGATGCTCTGAACAATTTTGCTTGGGTCATGAGAATTAAAATAATGATACTCAACTATCCTTTTTTCAAAATCAAGTGATGACATTACATTAACATCATCTGTTGTATATTTTTGCTTAAATATTAATTTTTGAAATTTCTTGGCAATATTCCCAATATTGCTAGAGAATCTATGAGACGTGTTCAACGACCTGTTCCACTGCGCAGGTATTCTGCGAACAATCGGTTCGTTATTCTCATCTAATTGCCTGTCATAAATATTTTGCTTTTCATCACCAAAGACAACTAGCTCAGTATCTGAATAAGTAAAATATTTAACAATGATATCAATCCATTCTTGTTGATAATCTTGAATTTCATCAATTAAAACTATATTAAATCTTTGAATATTAGCCTCTACGCTCTCAAAAAAGCTAATATCTTGCCAATCTTCGTGGCTTCCTAATTCTAGATTATAATTGTTAGCTTGAGTTTTGAAAAATTGGTGATAGTTTGTGATATAAAAGTTGCTCCAGGCAAATTCTTCTCTCACATCATTTATTCTGTCGTGGATATAATTTTTTAACGATAGGTTGTATGTTAGTATAAGTACCTGACCACCCGTGCGAAGATGAGCATTAACGGCTCTCTTAGCTAGGACTAATGTTTTGCCACATCCAGCAACTCCTTTGATTTTTCTGCGTGGTCTAACTTCGCTACGTATCAGCTCCTGTTGTTCTTTTGTATAATTGATTTTAATCCCATCTTCTAACTGATGCATTGGAGGCTTTAAATACCTTAAAAAGCTATTGTAAAGCTCATTATCAAAATAGTATGAATGCTTATTTAGCCAAAATTTGCTGAGTAATTTATCTATGGTATCGGTGTTCAAGGAGTCATTGCCAAGTATGCCGAAATAGCTTATAAATTTTGTGTAACGTTGATACTTCTTGTCTTGAAAATTAGATAATACAAAAGTTTTTATTTCTTGTTCTGTTGCGTTGTGAAAATATACAGCGCAATTTACTGTAGCCCAGTTATTCTTATTAAGAGTGTTTTTCTTAAATAATTCTTCCGAATGAATATTAAACAAATTATTTTTATAATTTTCAACCTGATTAAATGGCGATTTTATGCGAGTATTGTCTTTGGTTAGTATCCAATTTGTTTCAGAATTAATATCATAATGTTTTAAATTCCAGTCTTTGACTTCAATTATTAACGTTCCACTGCCCTTGCGCATAATAGCAAAGTCAGGGTTATCTCCATTCACGTAGGGTTGGCAAAATATTTCGTAAGAATTGTCTAAGATTTTTAGTAAAAAAGTTAATAGTGTATTCTCTCCGTCTGTGAGTTTAACCTTTTGGCGCTGAATAACTTCTAAGGACGGATGCAGGATGGCCATTTTAAAGTATGGTTACGAGATGAAATAATTTTATGTCAGAGAATCTTACCTGTCATTATTGATGATTCGTTACCATTGTGGTAAATTGGAATGTTGGTTGGCCTTCTTACCATGTTTTTAAAGTATATCTAGGAGTAGCTTCGCTTCAAACGTATCACGTCTAGGTGTGCCAATATGACCAAGATGCTTGTCCATTATCTCGTCCAGCGAGTAAAATTTCATTTTTTCTTTGATTTTCATAGCTAGCTGACTCCCTAGTTAAAATCTAGATTCCCCTGGCCCCTTACTGCTAAGATAGCAAGTTTCGCAAAAAAAACGCCGCCCCGTTGCCAGGGCGGCGTTTTTAACTTAGGCAGCAGACGACTACGCTTTCACCAAATCAAAGCGGTCGGCGTCCATCACCTTGGCCCAGGCGGCTACGAAATCGCGCACGAACTTCTCGCCGGCTTTGTGGGTGCCGTAGACTTCGGAAATGGCGCGCAGCTCCGAGTTCGAGCCGAAGATGAGGTCGACGCGGGTGCCGGTCCACTTCACCAGGTTGGTTTTGCGGTCGCGGCCCTCGAATACCTGGTCGGTATCGGAGGTGGCCTGCCAGGTGGTGCCCATGTCGAGCAGGTTCAGGAAGAAGTCGTTCGAGAGCACGCCGGGGCGGTCGGTAAACACGCCGTAGTTCGAGCCGTCGTAGTTGGCGTTCAGCACGCGCAGGCCGCCTACCAGC
>JAKONR010000264.1 GCA_022701825.1 Hymenobacteraceae bacterium
TGTTGTCGCGGATGCTCAGGTCGAGGCGGGCTTGCAGGTTGTTTTTGAGGGTGCGCTGCTCGCCGCCCACCCGGAAGGGCAGCTTGAGGCCGGTGGCCGCGTAGCCCAGCCCGATGGTGATGTCGGAGGTGTGCAGCTCGGTTACTTGGTAGTTGGTCGTGTTCAGGGCCACGGCGCGGCTGGTGCTGTATTGCAGGCGGCCGGTTACGTTGTTCACGGTCTGGAAGTTGACGCCCAGCAGCGGGGTTAGGCTTTCCAGGAAGCTCACCTGGCTCACCACGTAGAACGGCACGTACTGCCCGGTGGCGTTGGACTGGAGCGGAATGAGCGGGCTATTGCTGCTAAAATCCGGCTCGCCCGAATACTGGGTGTTTTTGGTATAGCTGCCCAGCGTGTACACCGACGAGTAGGCGTGGTTGATGGTGAACGAGCGGAAGAGCTCCCGAATGCCCGGCAGGTCGGCAAAGGAGGTGTACTCGATGCGCCAGTTGGGCAGCGGAATCACACCGAAGGGATTGAATTTCTTGGCCTCGTAGCCGTCCGACGACTTGCCGTGGTACGCATCCAAAAAGCTCTGAATGAGCACTTCCTGCGAGTTGTAGCTATACAGGCCCACCGTGGTGCCGGCGCTGCTGCCGGTGGTAGACAAAAAGGCCGGGCTGGCGGCTTGCAGGCGCTCCTGCACCGCCCGGCGGTTCAGCACAAAGCGGTCGAAGGCCTTGCTGGTTTCGCCGTTGGCGCCGAGGTCGCCAAACATGGTTTGGATGGTGACGGTGGTGGTGCTGAACGTGCCCGAGCCCACGATTTGGGGCTGAATGTAGGCCACCGCATCCTTGGTAGTGTAGTTGATGGACTGCAAATAGCCTACGTCGCGGTAGGCCGTCGAGGCCGTGTCGATGGTGCGGCGGTAGTACGACTCGTCGTTTTTGGTGCGCTGCCAGCGTGCGTCGAGCTGAATGTTGAAGCCCCGGAACGGCTCCAGGGTGGTGCGCGCCGAGATGTTGTCGGTGAGCAGCGAGCTGAGGCCGGTATTGAGGTACTGGCTGTTGAGGGTATACCAGTCGCGGTACACGGCCTCCTGGTACAGGTCGTGCAGGTCGTACTGCTGCCCCAGAATAAATGGAATACCGGGCGCCAGGTCGCGGAGGCTGTTGCCAGTGAGGCCAAAAAAGCGGGTTTTGGGCAGGTAGCCCGGTAGCAGCGTGCCGTTGGAGTGGGCGTAGGTGAAGTTGATGGAGCGGGCCGTCATGATGGCGCGCAGGGCGGCTTTCACGAAGCGCAAGGGGTCTTTTTGGGCCGTGTCGGGCGCGGCGGGCGCCTGGGGCAGGCGGGTGCCCGCCGGCGCGTTGAGGTCGGGCCGGGCCGGGCGGGGGCGAGGTTTGGCCGGGGCGTTGTTGATGATGTTCAAGAACTTCACCTTGTTGTAGAGCTTCACCAGGTCAATCTTGCCATTGGCCGTAAACTCGGCGTTGTTCTGTATCGTGTTGCCCAGGTTGATGGCCACCGTCGTGGTATCGGTGGGGTCCACGGTGCCATCGGGCAGGCGCGACGGGCTGGGGTTGGGCGCGCGCAGCGCCGTGGAAGCGGCCTGCCAGGTGTAGTGCGCCGAGTAGCGCACATCGGCCGAAAGCCAGTCGGTGAGCGGAAACTTGTCGAGCGGCAGCCGGTAGGTGGCCGCGATGGTTTGGTCGAAGTTGGTGGTGCGGCCGCCGAGCAGCAGGTTTTTGCGCAGCAGCTCGCGGTTGGCCTGCGCCGTGGGGCTATCGCCGATAGAGGCGCCCGCGCCTTCGTCGACCACGCCGCGGTTGTTGGCGGTGTAGTCGAGGGCCAAGGACTTGAAGATATCCCAGCGCAGGTCGTACACGCGGTTGACGTAGAACGCCTTGTAGAACACGCCCTCGTTCACGGCCGTGGGCAGGGTGCCGGGCTCCAGCACGCGCTGCAAAAACCGCTGGTTGTAGCGCCGGTCGAGGTCCATGCGGAACGAGAAGCGCGAGGGCAGGGGCGAGAAATTCACCTCCTTAAAAATCTTGAGGTACGGGTTGTCGAGCACCTTGAGGGTGCTGAAGGGCGTGAAGCTGCGCGGCGTGGTTTGGTACACGTAGGCCAGGGCGGCGGTGTACGAGCGCGAGTAGTCCTCGCGGGTGTTGATGTCGGAGTGAGTGCGCTCGGTGATAGCGTAGCTCACGGCCACGTTTTCGATGTCCCAGGGGTGCACCTTGGTTTGGTTGGGGCCGCGCTCCTTGCGCACGTTCAGCACCGAGAGGCTGCGGCTGGTGGTGCGGTCTACCACCAGCTTCTGGTACTCGGCCTTGGCGTCGGCGGTCTGAAACTTGCGCAGGCTCTGTTCGAGCTTGGTGTCGGGGTCGAGGGGGTCGTACTGCGGCGTGATGGTTTGGGTGCTGGCCTGCACCAGCACGGGCACTTTCAGGCGCAGGGCCGGGGGCAAAAACTTGTCGACGGCCACCGTGGCGTTGAGGTCGCCGCGCACCACGTCGCTGGTCGAGCGGGCCTGCGCCTTGTCTTGCAGCCCGCCAAAGCCCACGCCGATAAACGAGCCCGTGGCCGTGATGTTGGCTACGTCGGCCAGCTTCACGTTCAGGCGGGCGTTGGCGGCCCAGCCGCCCTGGGTTTCAAAGTCAAACACCCGCAGCTCATCGGCCCACATGCACAGGGTTTTGGCGCGCTTGTCGGCGTTGTCGGTGGTGGCCGCCGGGTTCAGCATCCCAATCATGCAGCCCTGCACCGCCGAAAAGTCGGGGTTGCCCACGATGGTGATGGTGCCGCCGTTGGGCAGCGTCACGTCGAAGGGAATGTTCAGGCCCACGCCGGGCACGCCCTGCGCCAGGGCAATGTTGCGGGCCGATTTGGCATCGATAAAGTCTTGGAAGGCCACGTCGATGCGGTTGGCTTCGGGCCACACGTCATCAGCGGTCGGAATTGCCCCGCTGGCAACGGTCGTCAGCTGCAAGGGCAGCGAGTACTGGTAGTAGTTCTGGGTGTAGTCGGTGCCGATGCGGATAAAGCCCCGCACGTCGCCGCTGGCGGTGTTGGGGTCCTGCGAGTCGGCGTGCAGGTACATGCGCAGGCGCTTGTAGCGCAGCAGGTTGATGGTGATGTTCTTGTACGCGGCCTTGGCGTAGCCGTCGGTCAGGTTCTCCACGCACAGGCGCAGGCTCTGCTCGTTTTGCTGGCGCGATACGGCCGTGGAGCCGTACTCCACGTCGCGCACGATGCCCGGCGGCTGCACGTAGGGAATA